>JBJKOR010000272.1:0-24772 GCA_046707185.1 Anaerolineales bacterium
GTCACATCGGGGTCCACGTGAAGGAGCGAATTCAACCACAAGCGATGAAGAGAGGTACGAATGGCATTCCTGGCGGAGGGCGTTGTAAAGTTTCGCAGATAAACGACGTCGCGCTGATTTTCCCACTCGCCTGCCACATCGGGGCCAATCCGCAAGGCATCGCACAACCCCAAGGATGGGATGATCGGCGCGCCGCAGGTCAGAAGGAATGCATCCGTTCCCATCGCTTCGCGCATGACTTTTAGCCCGTTCCGATACGCGGCTTCGCGCGGCATCTGCTGGTGAGGTTTCCCGGGTAGCGCTCCGGCATATAGAAAATCGAGTTTGAGATAATCGTATCCCCACTCGCGAACTTGCTTCATGAGCGCTGCCAGCCAATTCAAGGCTTCGGGATGAGTCGGATCGAGCGCATAAAGCTGGTCGCCCCAATTGAATCCGGCGGAAACAAAATGCCCGTTTTCATCCCGCAAAAACCAATCAGGGTGCTCGTAAAATAAGCGTGACGATTTGACCGCGATCAACGGCGCCAGCCACAACCCAGCCTGGCGCCCCGTCGATTTGATTTTTTCAGCCAGCGCTTTCATCCCTCTCGGAAATTTGGAATTCGCATCCCAATCGCCAACGGAGATTTGCCAGCCATCATCCACTTGCAAAACATCAAACGGCAGGTCACCGAGTTTATCGAAAACTCGATATAACAGCTTCTCGTCAATGGCAGTGTAGAGGCTGTACCACGAACACCAAACGCGCGGCGCAGGCTTGGCGGTTTTTGTGCCAAAGCGTCTGCCAAGTTCCAAAGCATATTTTGAGAAGGCAGTGGATTCATCGTTGTAAATAATGAACCATTCTCCATCATCGGTTTCGTATGTACCTTCCAGCGTGTTTCCATTCAAGGTAACGTGAGCGTCCAATCCCAATGAACCAAGCAGCAATATTGTCCCTGCTTCGAATTCCACCGCGCCGACCCACGATCCATTCGGACGCGTTTCTTGGACGTAGACAGGATCCGTTTGCATCGGATGGAGAATGGCCGGTTTTTGAATGGGGAGCGGCGTTAAATCTGTCCATGTTGCCAGCGACCAGGATTGCCAGCCGTGGCGGTAAAAACGGGAAGGCTGCTTTTGTAATTCAAGGGAGAGATTTTTTGCCGTTACGATTAGGCCGTCCGTGACTTTATCAATGGCTGTACTATGTGGGAGCGAAGTTTTCAGGCTGAAAGGAATGTCCATACTTGTCCTCGAGTATAAAAAGATTCCCAATATCTACGATTTCAAAATTTGACTTTTGCCATCATATGAGCTTAAAAAGCTCTTTGTGTTTGGACGACGCTTTACTTTGCCCAACGACGATCCGACGAGCGCTGAAAACGTTGATTCAGTTGCTTTTTACAGCTTCGGAAGTTTTTGTAATCTGTAAATTGGCCTTAAAGGTGGTATGGAATGATCAACAGCATTGTGCTGAGCATATAAATGGACGCGTATTTGTAAAGCCGCAAGTTGGTTTGGTCGGAAGGATTGAACACGACCGTTGCAGAGAGAAAAAGCAGGACAACGCTCAGTACGATGATCAAAGCCAGAATGCCTTCGACGACGCCGATCCAAATCGAAGCGATGCTCATGGTGAGTCCGGCGAGAACGCTCGAAGCCGCGATGGCGATTCGTGTGAATTGATCTCCATACGCGGATGGAAACGTCGGAATACCCGCGTTCTGATAGTCCTCGGAGAATTTCAAGCTGAAGGTCAAGGTATGAGTCGGAATCCAAAATAAGATTGCTGCGGCCAACAAAATCCCTATCAGGTCGATCCTGCCAACCGCCAGCACGCGTCCTGAAAGAACCGGCATCGCGCCTGAAATCCCGCCCCAGACGATGGCCCAGCATGTGCGTTGTTTAAGCCACATACTGTAGATCACCACGTCGAAGAATAAACCGGCAAAAACCACCAGCCCATAAAGAAGGTTCACGTAAATAGCCCAGCCGATGCCGATGATGGAAACGATCAACCCAAGCCGCAGCACTTCGTCTGGCGAGACTTTTCCTGCCGATGTTGGGCGTTTGTGTGTGCGTTTCATCTTTGAGTCGATGTCGCGGTCCCACCACATGTTCAAGATGGTCGAGCCGCTGATCGCCAAAAACAAACTTGGAATCATTTGTAAGAAATTGTTCCAATGCACAGGGGTGTGCGCGCTTAAATAACCTGCCACGCCGGTCATGAGCAGCAACCCCGTTTGCAGTGACTTGATCAGCGGCCAGTAGATGCGGAATTTTTCGGCAATGATTTTCATACAATGCTCCTGTATGTAACCGGTAAACACGACAAGTATACATGCTTCCGCGTTCATCTGTCCATATCCATCAGATGGGAGTGCATGGCTTTACCAAAGTCCGAGATTTTAGTTCGTAATCGCCCCTACACCTGCTGAGTTTTTGACATTCCCTTCTTGAGGCAGATTCCGACACTATCAATCTCGAATTCTGTCAAGCTACTTTGGTAACGCCATGGATGGGAGTGACTGAAACTGGAAACAATACTATAACCAAGGTGGAAGAATCCATGATGCGAGGTCATAACCATATAACGGAGTCCCGTACTCGTCCGCGCGGGAGGCGGGTTCGTGTCCCGTAATGGTCATGGAATCGTTTCGGATGTGAGTCGAATCTGGGAATAAGGCTGGTCGGTCAGAGATCAAAAACGGCCGCGTAATTTTATTGACTGCCAAAGAAGAGACTCCACCACGTCTGCCAGTTCGGCAGGGGAGTTGGTGAAGGAGTCGGTTCGGGCTGTTGCGTAGGTGCGCCTTCCGTCGAGCCGACCGGCAATGCGACCTGGTCGCCGGGTTGGGCGTACCCAGCTTGGCGTGCCCAATCGTTCACCGCTTGCGTGGATGCGGCATAGGTGGCCTGCGCTTGCAGTGCCGTTTGGGTTTGTATCCCTTGTGTGGCCTTCACTTGCAGAAGTTTGTCCTGTCTTTGGAGACGGTTCAATTCATCCAAACGATTGTTGAAATCGATAATGACCAGGATGAGGAGAAATATCCCGGCAAACACGGCAACACGACGCAGGTTGATGGGAAATTGATCCATGGCCTTTATCTTACCCTTTGTTAAGAAGGTTGGCAAGAATGCAACCTTCTGTTACAATCAGCCCCCGTTGAGCGTGGTACCCTTCGCTCAAGGCCATCGCTGTGCGAGGCCGAGATGCCGCGGTTTTGCGGTAACCCCTAATCTCTTGCCAGAAAGGGCTTGAATAAAATGAAAGTTTTGCTGATCAAGGACGTTTATAAATTGGGCCGCGCCGGTGACGTGAAGAAAGTTGCCGATGGCTATGGCCGGAACTTTTTGCTGGCGCACGGCATGGCGGTATTAGCCACGCCCGGTGCGATGAAGCAGGCGGAAAAGATCAAAGCGCAAGCCGAGATTCGACGCGCTCAACAAAACAGTGAACTCAAAGACTTGGCTGACCATATCAATGGCATCACGCTGACATTTTCGGCGAAGGCCGGTGAGACGGGCAAGTTATATGGCTCGATCACCACGCAGGATGTCGCCACGGCTATTCAGGAACAGACGCGTTATGAAGTCAAGCGCCAGCAGATCGATATGCAGCCCATCCGCGAAGCGGGCGAGTTCAAGGCGCATGTCCGCTTGACGATTGACCTGATCCCTGAAATCAAGATTTTGGTGCATCGCGAAGGCGAGATCATCGAGGCCGAAGCGGCGGCTGCGCAAGCTGAAGACAAACCCAAACGTGCACCGCGTGCCAGAAGGAAAGTCGAAGAAGAAAAACCTGCAGAGGCCGAGACTGGAGAACCAAAGCCTGACGAGACAAAAGAAGAGTAATTCAAGTATACATCACCGGCCCATGATCGCCGGTGATGTTGTGTTAAAATAATAGTAATTATTTCCATGACCGAATCTATTGGATCGACACTCAAGCAAAGGCGGGAAGCGCGCCATTTAACCATCGAACAAGTTGCCGAGCAAACGCGAGTGCGCGCACATTATTTGTCGGCGCTGGAGAACGATGATCTCTCTGCGATTCCCTCCGGCCCGCAGGCGCGCGGTTTTCTGCGCATCTATGCCGATTTTCTCGGCTTGAATCTGGATGAACTTACTTCCACGCCGCGTCCGCACCAAGCGCAGCAGCCGATTCAAGAACCCGCTTCATCTCCGGAACCTGTAACGGTTCCCGCTCCGGCGAGCAGGCCTGCGTCCGAATCTGATTCGCCAACGCGTCCTTCGTTCCTGGCCGGGTTACGTGAGCGCTTTATGCGGCGTTCCTCAGTGGAAGAACCCGTTGCTCCTGAACTGGAAACTTTCCCCTCGACCGAACCAACTCCATCCGAATCAACATCGGACGAATCTTCCGTTTCAACTGAGCCGGAAGCATTTGTCCCTGTTCGCGTGCATGAAGAGTTGCCCGCCGCGCCGGAAGAAATCAATTTGCCGGAATCAAAGCCTGTGATCGAACCCGAACCTATCGAGGCCAAACCAACGCGGCGAAAGTCATCTGTGAGGAAGGCGCCTGCCAGGAAGCCTGTGCGGAAGAAGTCCGCGGTTAAAACTGCCAAGACGATCCCCTCCAAAACAGGGACGAGCAGAACCACGCGGGTAAAAAAAAAGATAGTGCGATCACCATCGAAGAAAACAACGTAGAAATTATCGCCGAAGACAAGGATTCCATCTCATCCACGCCGTCAGTCCGTGAAGGTCAGCCGCAAGACCAAGCCACTCCCGAAAACGTCCCGCAAATCAATAGCGAAAGCGAAGTTCAATTTAACGTGCCTGCTGAAACGCGTGCGTCCTTTTGGCGCGCGTGGCTGTCGAAGTTGAGATTCTCTCGAAGGCGTGCCAAACCTAACGTCGAGAATGAAGCGGAGAAAGAATCGAGCGCGGAAGTTCGACCGGACGCAGCCGTATCGAACGCCCGTGAATTCAATCCAGACCTTGCGCCAATCGAATCGAATCAATCGGCGCAGGAAATTTTCAGCGACTTGGGCCGGCAGTTGCGGGAACGGCGCGAAATGTTGAGTTTGACTGTCGATGAGGTGGAGCGGCATATTCATGTGCGCGCGGCAT
Organism: Anaerolineales bacterium; assembly: GCA_046707185.1. Lineage (GTDB taxonomy): Bacteria > Chloroflexota > Anaerolineae > Anaerolineales > Villigracilaceae > Fen-1038. The sequence goes on from JBJKOR010000272.1 coordinate 5,079, forward strand.
TCCTGCATGCCTTGGAAGGCGGCGCGCTGGAAGAGTTGCCTTCGACGGTGCAGACGCGCGGTATGTTCACAAACTACGCCAGCTTTTTGGATCTCGATGTCGATGCGTTGATGCTGCGTTTTGCGGAAGGCTTGCAGGCCCGGCATCGTGAGCGGCATCCGCAGAAACCGGCAGCGAAGCCGATCAAGGTCAACGAAAAAGTACCGCCGTTGAGCGCGTTCGTGGCCGGTGATTTGTTGATTGGCGGCGGCTTGATCATCCTCCTGATCCTTTTCACGATTTGGGGAGTCAGCCGTGTGGTGGTGATGCGCTCCCAATATTTTCCGCAAGTGACCGCACCTGCCATTACGAATATTCTGGCGGAGACGCCGTCGGCTGCTGTTCCATCGCAAGAAGTGACGCTGATCCCAGCCCAGAATACTCCTTCCACCGCTGTCCCTCTTGCCACCTCCATCACCGCGACATTGCCCGCCAGCATCAACGTGGAGATCAATATCGTCGCCGTCGAACGCACTTATATGCGTGTCATTGTGGATGGCAAACTTCAGTTCGATGGACAGGCAATACCCGGAACGGCCTATCCTTACGAAGCAAAAAATCAAATCGAAGTTTTGGTTGGAAGCGCTTCGGGACTTACGATTACCTATAACGGGAAGGACCTCGGCGCGATGGGAAGCTTTGGCCAGGTGCTGGACAATATCTATACGGCTCAAGGCATCGTAACGCCAACGGCCACACCTCCGCCAACCGCTACCCCCACGTCCCGCTTCTCGCCGACGCCCACTCTTACCCCTACCTTGACGCCGACGCCTACCGCCGGAGGCTGATTTGAGTTCAAGAACTTTTCATTTAGTGTCTTTGGGTTGTGCAAAAAATACGGTTGATTCTGACTCGATGGCGCAGTTATTGATGCAGGATGGGTATCGTGCTGTGAGTAACCCTGATAAGGCTTCTGTTTTGATTGTCAATACGTGCGGCTTTATTGGTCCCGCAAAGCAAGAGTCCTTGGATACTTTGCGTGAATTGGCGGGGGCAAAACGGGACGGTCAGCTTTTGATCGCGGCAGGTTGTTTGACTCAGCGCTATGGGCTGGAAGTTGCAAAACAGGTACAGGGCATCGACGGCATTCTCGGCACGCGTCGATGGATGGATATCCTACAAGTGGTGCGTGAACTGCGCGCCTCACCGCATCCCAAGCCTTTGTATCATTTGCCAACGGAGGCCGCAACCGTCGGGACCGACCCTGAAAGAGCGCAGGGCTTCGAAGCAGATACCGTTCGAGCAGGCCCTTTGCCTCTGCTCAGGGCAAGCATTTTTGGCGCTTCGGCCTATCTCAAGATTGCAGACGGGTGCCGCCGTCCGTGTGCGTTCTGTGCGATCCCGCTGATCAAAGGAACCACAGTCAGCCGCCCGATTGAAACGATCCTCGACGAAGCACGTCGCTTGCGTGATGATGGCGTGCGCGAGTTGATTCTCATCGCGCAAGATACCACCGATTATGGTCATGATCTTGGAATGAAGGATGGCCTTGCAGTTTTATTGGGGCAATTGACGAATGTAGTTCCTGATATGGACTGGATTCGAGTTATGTATGCCTATCCGGGGTATGTCACAGATCGTTTGATCGAAGCGATGGCATCGCATAAACAGGTATTGCCTTATCTCGATATGCCGCTTCAACATGCCCATCCGAAAACGTTGTATCGCATGAGACGCCCATCGAATATCGATTGGGTTCATAGAACGCTGGAAAAGATGCGAGCCGCCATGCCAGACCCTTCGACAGGCTCAGGGCAGCGCCTTGCCATCCGTACCACGTTTATTGTCGGCTACCCCGGTGAAACTGAAGAGGAATTTCAGGCTTTGCTTGATTTTGTCAGAGAGATCCGCTTCGACCGCGTGGGCGCGTTCCAATTTTCGTTCGAGCCGGGCACCACCTCGGAGCCGCTCGGCGACCCGATTCCAGCTGAGGTCAAGCAGGAACGCTATGAACGTTTGATGGAAGTTCAGCAGCCCGTCTCATTGCAGATCAATCAATCCTATGTCAGCAAGACGCTGGATGTATTGATCGAAGGATACGATAAGAGGAACAGGGTTTCGATTGGACGTTCGTACCGCGACGCGCCGGAGATTGACGGTCTGGTTTTGGTGGAGTCGAAAGTAAAGATTGGCGAGATCGTGCCGGTGAAGATTACGGGTGCGATGGCTTATGACCTGACTGGTGTGCCGATTCGCCAGCCGATTCAAGTATGACGTTATGCCGAGCGCATGAAGGCAGTGGCGGCCAGAATCAAAATCCCCAACACCAAATTTGCTCGCACAAGCCATACCGCGCGGCTTTTGAGCTTTTCAGCCTTCTCCTGACTGGCGTTATCTTTTCTCAATAACAGGCGGCGGATGGAAGGCAGGACATCCCAGCTTTGCATCGCGCTGACGACAATCAACGTGACCACCAAAATGTGTTTGACCAGAATGGCAATCGTCCATTGCGTGCTTACGGATAGAAACCCGTTGTAATGAACATTGACGCTCATCTGGAACAAACCGGTCACGATCAGCACACTGATGCTGAACCACGCCGCGGGTTCCATCCGTTTTTCGATGGTGGCAATCAGATTCAATTGATCCACAGGATTCAGAGTTTGTGCAGCGGGTAGGATGAGGATGGCGGTGGCAAGAATGCTCCCCAACAGAGTCACCGCCGCCAGAAAATGTATCCAGTAAGTAAGAGTGAGTGCCCAAGCAGGAAAAGCTGGCATTTTACTAAGGTGCAGGGATCACCACTGTTGGCACCGCGGTTGGCGGATAGCACTTTTGGTAGGACTGATTGAATCCCTTGGCGGCAGTTTCATCGAGGTTGCCAATGGCTTGCGCGGCCTGATATTGCTTGACCGCTTCGCAATATTTTCCGTGCACCAAAAGCTGGTCGCCGTATCGCTCTGCCGCGTACTGATACCGCTGGGCGGCGGTCATTGTTCCGTCCCACATGGCAGGGTAAGCGGTATACACTTGCTGCAATTCGTTGGCGGCTGTGGCCCAATCCAGTTGCCAGAAGCTGGCGGCATCGAGGTACATGCGCGCACCATTGCGCAATCCTGAGGCGGTCTTGTCGAGTGGAGCGAAACGTTCAGCCAGCGTCAGTTCATAGATGCCGCCTTCGAGATTTCCCGCGTTGAGGATCAATTGCACGCCGTAATTGCGGAGTGTATAGTAATACATGCCATCCACTTGTGAAGTATTGAAGCCTGGGTCCTTTTTGCGAAGCTGGTCCAACTCGGTCAGGGCATTGGCCCAATCGCCCGTCGCGACCAATTGCTTGGCAGTATTGAACATGGCTTGCTGGTCGCGCACATCCGGCGTGGGGGTGAGAGTCGGGGTGGCGGTGGCGGTGGGGATGCTCTTGAGAACGAGCAGTTTCGTCAATTCTGTTTGTACACCGGGGAACGACGGATCGTTCTGGATGATGAATTGCAGGCGTTGTTCCGCGTCATCGTAGCGCTTGAATTGTTCGTCCACCAAGGCGCGTTGGAATTGGTCCATCAATTGGCTGGTGACCAATTGATTTTTGGCATCGACGCGGACAGCGATGGCGCTTTCATAGCCGCCCCAGCCGGCTAATGCCAATAGGACGATCACACCGAGGAGGCCGATCAAAATGGATCGCAAATGCCCGGATTTCTTTGCGGGTTTTGAAGGTTGCGTAGAGTCTAGATTTTCAGACATGGCGGTTATTATACTCTATGGTATTTGCCGACTATGCACTCTCATCTCGCCCTAACTTCAAGAACAAGCGAATCTCTTTGGATGTAATGATCAAGGCAATGATTGTGCCGATCGACATTCCGATGATGGCTGTGATAACCGCGCCGCCCGGAAGCTTCGCTGCCAGAGCGTAGGCCGCGCCGCCGCCCAATAACGCGGCGGCCAGCCCTTTGAGCAATGAGCCGTTAAACTTTATTGGCTCCTTCATTCGGCGGCCCAGGATCATAAACATCAGGACGGCTTCAACTGTTAAAGACAGTTCGGCCGCGGCGATCATCGGCGCGCCGAGGGATTTGAAGAAGATCAATCCGGAAACCCCAATGGCCAAATAGAAGATCAATCGCACGACGACGGTCGCTAACGGAATCAAGGCTTCTTTGCGTGCATAGAAGGCGCGCGCGGCAACTTCTTGAAGTGTATATCCGCATAAGGTCAGCATGTAGACGCGCGTTGTAAATGTCAATAAATTTGTCTCCGCATCGTTGAAATGAAAAGCCACACGAATTAGCGGATGAATCCCGGCGGCAAGGATCGCTCCGGCGGGCAGGGTTAACGCGATCAAAACCTGGATGGCCTTGTCGATCGTTTGACGGAATCCGTCCCAGTCGGCGCGCGCCGCGAATTCGGCAAGTGTCGGGAGCATCGCTGTGGCAATTGCAGTTCCGAGTAAAGTCTCCGGTACTTGCATGATCATCCAGCCGTTGGTAATTGCGGAAAACGAACCTGCTGACAAGTAGGATGCGAGATTGGCGCGTGCCATGAACATCAATTGCACGCCGAGCACAGTCAATAAGCGCGGCCAGAGCACTTTGAACATTTCGATCAAAGCCGGGTCGCGAACATCGATGGATGCGATCCAATGGAATTTATATCGAATCAATCCTGGGATTTGAATGGCGAGGTGGAGCGCCGCGCCGAGAATGACCCCGTAAACCAATCCGTAAACACCGAGTCCAAAAGCTGGAAGTTCGAGCGGTCCAATTCTATAGGGAGTGTTTGGCGCCAGAATCACCGCGCCGATTATTTGCCCGACGTTGTAAAGGATGGGAGCCAGCGCGGGCAGGAAGAAGTGTTGATTGGCTTGCAAGGCCGCGATGACGAGGCCGCTGATGGAAAAAATAAACGTCGCGATCAAGTCAATGCGCATCAGGGTCGCGATGAAATGTTGTTGTTCAGCACTGACGCCGGGCGCGATCCACAAGCGGATGATCGGATCTGCAAAAATAGCGACCAGTACCGCGCCGATACCGGTCACGATGAATACCAGATTGGCAATGCGCGAAAATAAATCCCACGCCGATTTGCGGCCGCGCAACGTCAGGGTTTGAGTCAAGACCGGGATCATCGCCATCGCCAGTGCACTGCCTGAAAATATCGCGGCTTCCCAACTCGGCAGAAGGTCCGCATAATAGAAAGCATCGAGTTGTGCAGAGAGGTGGAATTGGCGCAGGATGATGACGGCGCGCAAAAAGGCCAGCAGTTTATCGAGCGTGAAAAAGAATCCCAGCATCAGCGAGATGCGGGTGAGGAATGATAATTTCTTCATGAAGGATGTTTAACCATAATGAAGCGCGTCGCGCCTTACAGATAAGAGGGGTTGTTTAATCGGCGAGATCCAATCGAGCTGCACATCCCGTTAAGCACGGTGCGATGCACAGCTAAAAAGTGGATTTGTATTGCCCGCCATCCACTGTCAGCATCACGCCGGTCAGATATGATGCGGCGGGCGAAAGCAAAAACACCGCGGCATTCGCAAATTCCTCCGGCCTGCCGATTCGACCGAAGACGCTTTTCTGCGCGTTGAGGGCGAGTTCCTGTTCGAGCGTGGTACCGTTCTTTTGGGCGCGGAACGAAGCGAGTTCATGGATGCGATCGGTTTCAATCGTGGCGGGCAGAATCGAATTGAAGCGAATCCCTTCGCCGCCGAGTTCGAGCGCCAGCGTTTTTGTCAGGCCAGTGGTTGCCGATCGAATGCTGTTCGACAAGACCAAATTCGGCAGCGGCTGCTTGACTGTATACGAGGTCATCGTCAGCACGCTGGCGGCTTTCGATTTCCGCAAATAGGGCAGGGACGCGCGAATGAGCCGAACGTGATTCATAAAAGATAAATTGATGGCCTTCTCCCACGTTGCTTCATCGAATGATTCGAAGGCGCCTGCTGGCGGTCCGCCCGCGTTGGTGACCAATAGATCGAGTCCACCAAGAAACTCGACCGCCTGCTCCAACAGCTTTTCCGGCACGGATGGATTGCCCACGTCTCCTGCCACGCCGACGACGGACGCGCCGGTCTCCCTGGCAATCCTCTCCGCCGCGGCCTTGATCCTCGCTTCATCGCGGCTATTGATAACAACTTTGCAGCCTTCTTGTGCCAGAAGGTGTGCGGTGGCATAAGCCAGGCCGCGTGAGGCACCGGTAACAAAAGCACGTTTGTCCTTCAATCCTAGGTCCATTGATTTTCCTTTCTTAGCATTGTAACGTATAAAAAGCGATCCTCGTTACCTGGAATCGTTTTTAGTTTTCAATTGATCTTGCGCAGAGAATGCATCGCACTACGTAAAGTGAGTGAAATAATTGGAGGCGGAGATGCGAATTCAAACCGCGCAAGCGCCTCGTCAAGGCGCAGAGGCGGAGACTTTATCGCAAAAGGCCGGCTGCCCATAAACGGTCAAACAATTTACGGGAGTGTTTCCAAATTCCACGAGCACGTACACTTCTCCCAATGTCGCATCGTATTTGCTTACGACCAGGTGATAGGATTGGCTGACCAAATCCTCCACCCGGTTCAATGGAGAGCGCTGCAGTTCGCTTACGATTTGTGGGTCTGTCTGTTGGCCCTGATGGTCGAGCTTGAATTGAATGGCCGCATCGATGGACGTTACCGCCTTGCGAAATGGTTCGTTATTGAAATTGTCCACCACTCTGCCCGCGATGATCATCAATATGGCGCTGACGACCAATGGCATCACTTTCCCAAACGCGGAAATGGAGAAAACTGCCGATTCGCTCATGGGGAGTTGCAGCAGGCTGACGATGAAACTGATGAGCAAGGTCCAGACTAGCACAACGTCGAGGCGTGACTGGAATTCAGGATAATAGGGAAATAGCAATAAACCTTTTAGGTCGGGCTTCAGCCAGAGAGTCACGGTCGGCGTCATCCGAAAGGGAATTTCCAAACTTAGCCAGGCGAAGATGGCGGAAGTGACCAGCCAGAGTAAAACCGCCGCATAGACTTTATCCAGCCAGGCGGCGATTCGTCCCGCGAGTCCTCCAAGGACCGCACAGATCACGGCTCCCAGCACGAACTTCAGCCACGGAAAGAGCGCGTGGGCTTGGCTCAAACTGTACCCATCGATTCCCCAGGCGGCTACAGCAAATGCCAGTCCTGTACAGATGCCAAAGATCATCCCGTATGTTCTTTTTCCCCTTGCCAGTTTTTTGATTCTTTTACTCTCGTTGTCCACGGATTCAACCAAATCTTGCATATCAAACTCCTCGAGCATGATCAGCGCCTGTTCGGCGCGACACTCATTGCGTTTCTGCTTTCAACTACAAAAGGGAGCAATTTACTGCCACCATTGTGGTCAAATAATTTCCACCTTTTCATCAATTACTTGACCGTCTTCCCAATTTGCATGTACCCATTTTGCCACAGATTGCATGGATTGTTCGAGATGTGCGTGTTCGTTTCCGATCATTGCACAGCCAATGATAGCTTCATGCCATCTATCTTGCAAATCAATTTCTGCGACTGAGATATTGAACTCGCGATGCAATCGCGAAATCAGTGGCTTGATTCGTCCGCGCTTTTCTTTCAGCGAGGAACAACCGGGGATGTGGAGATGAATGCTAAGCGTGATTATCATTTTGTTTTTCGCCGGAGATTGACCCGCAGGGCGCTTCGCGGAATCTCCGCTCAATTTGTGAAAGCCCAAAGGGCTTCCATATGCTGAGCAGGGATTTTAATCCCGCTCAATGAAACGCGCTTTTCTTTGAGCGACCGCGAAGCGCAGGCAGGAAGATGAAGATGGAGGGCGGCAAACATGATAATCTCCAAGGCTGGTCTTGCTTTGTTGTAGATATAATAACAAAGCCATTTTCTCTTGGTTCTCAAATCTGTCTGAGAGCCTATAGATTATATTCTTAAATATTCACTTGAATTTACCGAGATTAATTCCGCCCGCGCATGGCAGTCATTCGTTAGTTGCCCATAAATAAAAAAGAGCCGACCGTTTGGCCGGCTCTTTCGTGCAATCGTTATTGGCCGCTGATCAATCCCTTTTGAACCAGGAAGTTCTTGGCAACATCTTGTGGCGATTGTTCATCACCGGTATTCAGTTGATTATCTGGACCAACATCCACTAACGCATTGAGTTTCGTCATGGTGGCCGTGTCCAAAGCAGCAGCGATGGGTGCCATGATGGTGGCGATCTCAGGATATTTGTCTAGGACTGACTTGCGTATAACCGGAGCAGGGTTGTAGACAGGGAAGAAATGCTGATTATCTGTCAAGTTGAAGAAACCCCAAGCGGCAATACGGCCATCGGTGGCAAAGCCCATAGCCACATCGCACTGACCATCGCGCAGTGCCTTATAGGTTATACCGACTTGCATCGGGATGATATTGGATGTCTTGAAGCTGAAACCATATTTACCTTGCAGTGCTGGCAAACCATCGGGCCGCACGGAGAATTCCTGATCAACACATACCTTGGCATCAGGCTTTTGAGCAATTAGACTCTTTAGATCAGCCATGCTTTTGATATTGTATTTGGTGCCCTCAGTTTTGGTCATCATCAGGGTATACGTATCGTTGAAGGGAGCGTATTGCAGCCAAACCAGTCCGTTATTGGCGTCCTCGGCCTTGACCTTGTCATAAGCTGTCTGTGGATCGGTGATGGCGTTTTTATGCCCCAAGTCCGTCAGCCAGGCGGTTCCCGTATATTCCCAGTACATATCTATGTTGCCTGATGTTAACGCATCCCGGACCACTGAACTGCCTCCCAGGTCAATTTGGTTTTTGACCGTGAAGCCGGCATTTTGCAGCGCATAGATGGTCATCCAACCCAACAAATATTGCTCAGTGAAGTTCTTCGAGCCAACCGTGATTGGGCCTTTGGGGGCGCTGCTGGTTGCAGTCGGCTGGGCCATAGCCGTAGTGGGAGCAGGGGCCTGTGTAGGCGCTGCTTGTTGGGTGGGTGGGGCCTGCGTAGCGGGAGCCGGTGTGGCTGCGGGTGCGCAACCCGTGACTAACATGGCAAGCATCAGAAACGCAGTCATAATCAGGTAATTTTTTTTATTCATGCTTCTTCCTCCAATTTATAACAATTATCTCTTCGACGGGCTTACAACTCGGATATTCGATTTAAGTTGCAGTCACTAATCGGGCATGTGCTTGTGACAAATCCATAGATTGGTCACAGCAGGATCATACTCGGATGGCATCACCTCCTTTGTGTTCTGTTCTGTAAAGTCGACTCATGCGCTGGGGGCTACCAGGCGGGCCTCGATCTTGCCCAAAATGAAATCCATGGCGATGGCAAATACAGCCGTCAATACTCCTCCGACCAACACCATGGCATCGCGTCGAACTTGAAGTCCGGCTGCAATGGGGAGACCTAAATTACGCACGCCGATAAATGTGGCCAGGGCGGCAGTGCCGACGTTAATGACGACTGAAGTGCGGATACCAGCAAATATGACGCTCAATGCCAGGGGTAGTTCGATCCGCCACAAGATTTGCCGGTTGGTCATTCCCATGCCTCTGGCCGCGTCGATAATGGACGGGTCGACTCCGGTGATGCCGGTGTAAGTGTTGCGTAAGATCGGCAACAGTGCATAAATCCATAAGGCAAACATGGCGGGTTGAAAGCCAATTCCCAGGTAAGTCATTGAGAGTCCCAGGATGGCAATGCTGGGAACGGTTTGCCCAATGTTGGCAATATTCATGAAAACGCCGGCCAGATCGCGAAATGCCGAACGCGTGATCATGATTCCTGCTGGAATGGCGGTAATGATCGCCAAGCCAGATGAGACCAGCACCAACTTGAGATGTTCCCAAGCCATTTCGGTGATCTGGTCAGGCGTAATTAAACGGGAAGACATTGAGCCTGGTTTCACTCTGGCGATCACAAACACATCCAACGCTATGACCGCAGCCACTAGCAGAACGGGAACGACTGTCCAGCTTAGAACTTTACGGATAAATTTCCGCCGTTGTTCGGGAGTGTCAAGTTTTTGCATATTGCTCATTGCATCTTGACCCTTGGTTTCGAATCCACACCGCCTCTTTCAGAATATGTTTCGCCAACGGTTTGGTGGACGATATCCACTGTGACAAGCCCTTTCAGCTTTTGCTGCTCATCGACCACGCAGAGGTAACCGATATCGTAGGTGAGCATTTCCGAAAAAGCATCTTTGAGCGACGTGCCTGGTTCGACAGTAGCACTGATAGGTTGGACGATGGGAGCGATGGGTCCCTCGCGATTCTGCAGGAGGCGGCGCGTGATATACCCCAAAAGACGTTTTTCCGCGTCAACGACCAGCAGGTTATTCACATTTTCAGTTTCCATGTATTTGCTGACTTGCCGTACCGTCTGCGTGGGACGCACACTGCGAGGCTTTTTGTTCATTACCTCCTCCACGCGTACCAGATTGAGACGTTTCAAGGTGCGATCTGCGCCTACGAAATTCTCGACAAACTCATTGGCCGGTTCAGACAGGATTTCATCCGGTGTGCCGTATTGTTCGAGTTTGCCGCCCGCTTGCATGATGGCAATGCGATTTCCCATTTTGATGGCTTCATCTATATCGTGGGTGACGAAGATAATGGTCTTCCTGATCTCTTTTTGCAGACGCAGAAATTCATTTTGCAGGCGCTCACGCGTAATTGGGTCGATGGCGCCGAACGGTTCATCCATCAACATGATGGGGGGGTCGGCTGCCAATGCGCGGGCCACACCGATCCGTTGGCGCTGTCCGCCAGACAGTTCATGCGGGTAGCGATCGCGGAAGTTGGCAGGTTTCATGCCCATCAAGTGGATCAATTCATCCACGCGTTCAGCAATACGTTCCTTCGACCAGTTCAGCAAACGCGGTACTGTGCTGATGTTTTCGCTGATGGTCATATGTGGGAAGAGACCGATTTCCTGGATTACGTAGCCGATATTTCGTCTAAGTTGGATCGGGTCCATTTCCATTACATTCTGGCCTTCGACCAGGATTTTTCCACTGGTGGGTTCAATCAGGCGATTGACCATTCTCATGGTCGTTGTTTTGCCGCAGCCCGATGGGCCTACTAGAATACAAATTTCGCCATCTGGAATTTCCAGGCTTAGTTCTTTTACTGCTGGCCGTACTTGCCCGGGGAATTGCTTGGTAACCTTTTCCAATTTGATCATCCAAATGCCTCCTATTGCGCTTCGCTTCTTTGTGACTTCTTGCGCATTCCCGCGGGGGTCAATGCCTGTTCTCCCCATCCCAATAAAATGTCAACCAGAATGGCAAAGATCGAAACGGCGACTGCACCAGCGAAAACCATACGATCACTGATGCGCTGCATACCGTCAAAAATATAGCGGCCCAATACATCAACACCAATCAACGTGGCAATGGCTGCTATTCCTACTATCATGACCATGGAAATGCGAATCCCTGCCATAATGACTGGCATCGCCAAGGGTACTTTGACCTTGTACAGGATTTCCCATTCGGTCATCCCCATGCCGCGTGCTGACTCGATGACAGATGGAGGTACTTCTTTAATGCCCGTATAGGTATTACGCAGGATGGGCAATTGTGCATATAGGATAAGGGCCACGGCCGCGTTGAAGAACCCGATGCCGAAAATGGGGATGAATATGCCGAACAGCGCAATGCTTGGGATCGTCAGTAGAACCCCTGCTGTATACAAGACCAGATCAGCGGCTTTTTCCCCGGTGACATATAAGGCGTACAGGATTGGCATCAAGATAATCCCGACAATGCCAATCGCTTGTGGCCGGGCGATTATTTGTCCAATAACGCCATCTTTGCCAAGCCAGGCCTTTGCATCGGGTCCCAACATCCCTATTGAACCAAACCACAGAAAAGCAAAAATGGCCAAAGGGATCAGCAGGGACGAATGCCATACTGCAACTTTGTGTGCCGGAAGGGTAATCAAAATTCCGATGATTATGCCTAAACTAATGGCGATGGACATGGAAAAGAGAACAATTTCTGCGTGGTCTACGGATAGCTGTAACAGGTCAATACGCTGTCCCCAAATGTAGATGAAATAGTTGACCAGTGTGTTTTTGATTCCTGCAAGGATGATATAGACGAAATCTGCTACCAGCAAAAGCAGAATCGCGATTCCAACTACACGGACTGCTTTGCGTCCTCCAAGGTTATGAATGCCGTCTACTGCCAAAAATAGAAGCAATAAACTATAGATCACAATCAGGAAAAGGATAATGGTAATAATCCCCAGGGGGCTTAGCAGAGCCAATAGGGCTTGCTTAATATCAATGTGCCCTATCGAACCGAGAACCACCACATTGGGTATTGTCAATACCCCTATCACGTAAAAGTGGCACAACACCCCACCTTTCCCGCCAAAAAGTCGAGCCACAATGAAAAGTGTCAATGCAATGGCAAAATAGGCGGCCAGAACGTAAACTACAGTAGTCACTATAGCAATCCACTTGGCCATGCCTGTGCCAGTAGATTGCGGAACGATTATCGCGCTCAGAACCGCGATCAAGACGATTACCAACGCAAGACGGGGAAAACTTGCTTTTGCACCTTCTTCTGCAAAGATTTCCGCCCTCGCCTGAGTCAACAATCTCCACCAGCTTCTAATTAATTCTTGCAAGCACACTCCTCTTATTCATTATTTTATAGGCGGCAAATCCTTCGGAAGGACCACGTAGCCAAGAGCATTTGAGATCTTCCTTGCTGTATCCAACACCGGATCAATGAATTGCTTAATCCGATTCGGACCGATCCTATAACTTGGGCCTGCAACACTGACTGTAGCCACAACCCGCCCTATGTGATCTCGAATGGGTGCCGCGATTGCGGTGAGACCTTCCTCGAATTCCTCATGTGCGACGGCGTAGCCTTGTGTCCGCACTTGCTCCAATTTGCTTTCCAATACCTGTCGGTCCACTATGGTTTGCTTCGTATAAGCTTGCAACGTTTTGGGCAATAGAACATCGCGTTGTTGTGGGGGCAAGTACGCCAGAAAAACCTCGCCGCTGGCTGTGCAGTGTAATGGCGTTCTTCTGCCAATGCGGCCGGCATATTGAATTGGTTTGGGACTTGGAATGCGTTCTATGTTGACGCATTCATCCTCATCGAGAATCTCGATGTTCACTGTCTCTTGCGTTTGTGCAACTAAAGCCAGGAGATGAACTTGGGACAACTTGCGCAAGTCCATACGTTCCAAGACAACCCCGGCCAAACTGAGCAAACTGAGGCCGAGCCTCCATTTCCCGTTTTCAGGATTTTGTAAAACAAAACCTTCTCTTTGAAGGGCCAGGAGCAGGCGAGAAACCGTGCTTTTATGGATATTGGTTTTTTGGCTGATGTGCGTTAGCCCAAGCTCAGGGTTCTCCTTGGAAAAACAGCGCAATATTGCAGCCGCACGTTGAATGGTCTGAACCGATAGTCTTGCATGTTGCTCTTCGCCTAACGGTGGGAGTCCTACCGGCATGTTGTTCATATGAAATTCTCGCCAAAGTGGTGTTTCACTTTGTAAAACTTAGTTTTACAAAGTGAAACCAGATTATATATATTCTTTACACACCTGTCAAGGAAATTTCCAGATGCATCAAAGTAATGTGATTTGAAGATGGGATTTTCGATTTACGAATTTTGTTTTCCGCTTTACAATCCCTTGTATGTCTAACATTGCATCCACTTATAACTTAGCCTTGGATTACCTCTATAGTTTCATAGACTATAGCCTCAAACATTCGTCTGAGTTTGCCAAAGCCGATTTCAACCTTGACCGCATGCGTGCGCTGATGACCGAGTTTGGCAATCCAGAAGCCAAATACCCCACCATCCACGTGGCAGGGACGAAAGGCAAGGGTTCGGTGTCGGCGCTATGCGCCTCGGCGTTGCAGGCTGCGGGATATAAAGTTGGCTTATATACGTCTCCGCATTTGCTGGATTACACGGAGAGAATTCGAATCAATGGACAGCCAATCTCGCACCAAGAATTGATTCGCCTGGTGGAACAGGCCAAACCGGCTGTGGCAAAGATTCCCAAGCTGACCACCTTCGAGATTACCACTGCGTTGGGTTTTTTAGCTTTTGCCCAACACAACGTAGATGCGGCTGTCATCGAGGTTGGGCTTGGCGGCCGGCTCGACGCGACGAATGTGATCACGCCGAAAGTTTCGGTGATCACCTCGCTTTCGTACGATCACATGGCTGTGCTTGGAAATACACTGGCGTTGATTGCGGGTGAAAAGGCAGGCATCATCAAGCCCAATGTACCGGTCGTCTCTGCACTGCAAAAGGATGAAGCGCTGAAAGTCTTGATGCGGATTGCGAAAGAGCGCTGCGCTCCGTTCACCTTGGTCGGCCGCGATGTAGTATTCGAGCCGTTGAGTCATTCATTGGATGGGCAGTCCTTACGCGTCTCGACGAATAAAGATGCACTGACTCTAACGATGCCACTGCTTGGTTTACATCAAGTTTTGAATGCGGCTGTCGCTGTGACCGCGCTTAGGATCTTCCGCGAGCATGGTTTGGATGTCCCTGATTTCGAAATTCAAAAGGGCTTTGCCAAAGTCAGATGGCCCGCCCGGTTTGAAGTGGTGCGGCGCGATCCGCCCATAATCTTTGATGCCGCGCATAATCAGGAATCGTTCGAGCGGCTGCGTCAGGCATTGGACGATTATTTTCCGGGCCGGCCGGTTTACCTGGTCTTTGGCGCCTCGGAGGACAAGAATGTCCTTGGCATGTTCGAGGAGATCAGATCGAAAGTCAAAGGCCTGTTCGTGACGAAGTCCAATCATCCGCGCGCTTTGGAGACGGACAAAATTGTCGAGTTGGCGCGGCAGGCTGAAATCCCGAATGTTGCGGTGGCTCCCGTTGCGGAAGCTTTTTCTCGCGCACTGGATTTGTCCGCAAAAGATGGTAGCATTGTGCTGTCCGCCGGTTCGATGTTCGTGACGGCGGAAGTCATGATGGCATGGAAAAAACTAAATATGTCATTGCGAGCGTAGCGACCGCGTAGCGTGCCTTTGGCAAGCAATCTCCTGTAACATGAGGTTGCCGCGTCGCCGCACTCGCCGTTTAAGGCTCGCGGCTCCTCGCAACGACATGAGGTGATATGAACAACGACTGGAACGAAGAAGAAAATTTCAATTTAGCGTTATCGCAGCGCACCGAAGAACTCTATCGTGTTCCCAATTGCGATGCCGATGAAAATGGGCTGATCGAAGCCGCGGTGATTCCGCTGCGCGATCTGGTAGTGTTCCCGCGCATGGTCGCGCCGATCTTTATCGGACGCGAATCATCGTTGGCCGCCGTGCAAGACACGCAGGCGAAGAATCAAACTGTAATCGGGCTTGTGCAAAAAGACCCCGAAATCGAAGAACCAAAGCCAGCCGACTTTATCGCGGTTGGCGTTGAGATGGCCGTGGGGCGCCTGCTTTCGATGCCGGATGGCTCCTCTTCGGCGCTGGTGCAGGGACGCAGACGAGTCGAGGTCGTGGAGTTCATGCGGACGCGGCCGTTCATGAAAGTACGCGCCCGCGTCATCTTCGAGCCGACAACGGCTGACCGTCAAACGCAGGCTTTGATGCGTTCCGTGCTTGATCTGTTCGACCGCTGCATCCAGTTGGATCGCTCCATTCCCGAAGAAGCGCATCTGTTTGCGATGAACATTGCCGAACCGGGCTGGCTGGCCGATATGATCGCCACGTCGCTATCCTTGAATTACGAAGCAAAGCTGAGCTTGTTGACTCTGCTCGATCCGCGCGGACGCTTGCAGGCCATCAATAAAATTCTCGCGCAGGAAGTGGATGTACTCGAACTCGAGGATGAAATCCATTCGCGCGTTCAGAACGAAGTCGATAAGAGCCAGCGCGAATTCTATCTGCGCGAGCAGATGAAGCAAATTCAAGATGAATTGGGTGAGGGCGATATCTTCACGCGCGACGTAAAAGATTTGAAGGCAAAGATCGAAGCCGCGAACCTGCCCGAAGAACCGAAATCCGTGGCGATGAAAGAACTCGAACGCTTGAATCAAATGCCGCCGATGGCGCCGGAAGTTGGCATCATCCGCACGTACATTGACTGGATCTTGGAGTTGCCGTGGACGAAATCCACGCCGGATAATCTGGATGTCAAGCACGCCGCGAGGATTCTAGATCGCGATCATTATGGGTTGAAGAAAGCCAAAGAGCGAATCCTAGAATATATCGCCGTGCGTTCGCTCAAGCCGAAGAAAGATCGCCAGCCGATTTTGTGCTTTGTTGGCTCGCCCGGAACCGGTAAGACCTCGTTGGGCCGTTCAATTGCCGAAGCGCTGGGAAGGAAGTTCGTGCGTGTGTCGCTCGGCGGTGTGCGTGATGAGGCCGAAATCCGCGGTCATCGCCGAACCTATATTGGCGCGTTGCCCGGACGCATTTTACAAACCATGAAACGCGCTGGGACGGCCAATCCACTTTTCATGCTGGATGAGATCGATAAACTCTATTCCGATTTTCGCGGCGACCCGGCTTCGGCCATGCTCGAAGTGCTCGATCCTGAACAGAATAATTCATTCAGCGATCATTATTTGGAAATGCCGTTCGATCTTTCCAAGGTCATGTTCATTACCACGGCGAATTATCTCGGATCGATTCCAGCCGCACTGTTGGATCGCATGGAAGTGATCGAGTTTCCCGGTTATATCGAGGAAGAAAAACTCGAGATTGCGAATCGCTATTTGATCCCGCGCCAGATCGAGGAAAACGGAATCGCTGGTATGGACTTTTCGTTCGAGACCGCTGCGCTCCAACGCATCATCCGCGAATACACGTTTGAAGCGGGCGTGCGCAACTTGGAACGCGAGATCGGGCGCATCTGCCGTAAGGTGGCGCGGCTCAAAGCGGAAGACAAAAAATATCCGACCAAAATCACAGCTGATTTGATCGAGAAGTTTCTTGATCCGCCGCAATACATCCCGCCTGAAATGGAAAAACAGGATGAAGTCGGCGTGGTTCAATCCTTGGCGTGGACGGAAAGCGGCGGCGAGATCATGCCGGTTGAAGTTGCCGTGCTGGAAGGCAAAGGCACCTTGCAGATGACGGGCCAGCTTGGCGATGTGATGCAGGAGTCGGCGCAGGCGGCATTGACCTATGTCAAATCACGCGCTGCGCGGCTTGGCGTGGACATGGAAGTCTTTGAGCGCATGGATATTCACTTGCATATGCCCGAAGGTGCCATTCCCAAAGATGGCCCATCGGCGGGCATCACGATTGCAACCGCGATGATTTCTGCGTTGACAGGTCGCCCGGTGTATCGTCAAGTGGGAATGACCGGCGAGATTACCTTGCGCGGACGCGTCCTGCCGATCGGCGGCGTGCGCGAAAAAGTTTTGGCGGCGTATCGCGCCGGAATGAAAGTGGTTCTGCTGCCCGAAAAGAATCTCAAGGATTTATATGAGGTTCCCAAAGCAGCGCGCACGGAAATGAAGATTATCCCGGTCACGCATATGGATCAGGTGGCGGAACTTGCCATTTCGCCAGATGCCGTCATCGAGCCGCCGCGGCCGCGCAAAAGAAATAATGAAGATAATCAAGAAGAATCGGAATAAACTTTTTCATCGCCCTGAGCGGACATGAAGTGGAAGTCGAAGGGCGCGTTATCCCATGGATTCCGATTCGTCTACGGTCTGGTGACCTCTGCTCAGCGCGATGTGTCATATGTTTATAATGTTGCGGTTTCATTATTTTTACCGCTTTTTTATCAATGTTAATTTCTCTCAAAAATAAAGTTGTCATCATTACGGGCGCATCATCCGGTTTCGGCGAAGATGCGGCGCGCCTGTTTGCAAAGGAAGGCTGCAAAGTTGTGCTGGCCGCACGTCGGTTGGATCGTTTGCAAAAACTTGCGAATGAAATTCAAGGTCAGGGCGGGGAAGCCGTTGCGATTCCAATGGATGTAATCGATCACGCGAATATAGAATTGATGGTTACCTCAGCGCTCGATCTTTACGGACACATTGATATTCTCTTCAACAATGCGGGTTTCGGTCGGCTCGATTGGCTGGAAAATTTGGATACCGCGCGCGATATCGAAATGCAGGTGGATGTCAACTTGCTTGGCGCGATCCAAGTGACCCGTGCTGTACTTCCTCATATGTTGAAGCAAGGTTACGGGCATATCATAAATATGTCTTCTGTCGCGGGCTGGATTGCTGCGCCTCTCTACACGATTTATGCTGCTACGAAATTTGGCGTGCGCGGCTTCACGGACGCTCTGCGCCGCGAGGTTTCCCCGTTTGGGATCAAGGTATCCGGGATCTATCCGGGTCCGGCGCGGACCGAGTTTGGTTTGCACGCTGGTGGGCCTTCCGGCGTCAAGCGTAATCTGAAAATGTTTAATGGCTTGTCCATGACCTCCGAGCAAGTGGCGCGGCGTATAATCGGGTTGGCCAAACGCCCGCGCCGCGTGGTGATCATTCCGTGGTGGTATCGCCTTGTAATCGGATTGGATGCTTTGTTTCCGTGCGCGGTGGATTGGTTTTTGGGATTTTGGGTTAGACGCTATCATTCTCCAGAACGATAAGAAATAAATATTTTCGTCATTGTGGCGGAATGGCAAATAAAATATAAGCGCCGTTTTTGGTTTCGCCAACCTGAACCAGTTTGCTTTTCAGATCATTTAACCGATTTATGAACACTGGTGATTTGAGAGGCTTTGTTTCAATTGTATTTAGTTCCATTGCTTTTTGCGCAAATAAAACGTGGGTATAGCCTAATTTCCTCCATGCGGCTATGAGTTCATCATTTGTTTTATAAATGTAAAAATCGTGAGGCAGGTTGTCGTTGATCGGATCGGGCTGGACGCGCCGATGCATTCCATAGCTACGTGGTTCTTCGATCAAGTAAATATAAGCGTTTATTGGGGTCTGATTGATAAGTTCCACTGCTGCTGTGTAATCGGGTTGTTCGCGGGCAGAATAACTTTCGCGTGATTCAATTCCAACTGCAACGGCAAGCGGGTTACGACTGAGAACTTGGATCCCAAAGTCCAATAGAATGACAGCGATCATTAAACCGGTTAGGGTCGAAAAAACAAAGCTGAGCCGAAGCCGACTTGTATCCAATTTTTCCAGCTCCAAAATGCCAGCCGCCATGGGCAGGATCAACGGAATAATCCCTGGCCATAATAAGCGCGCCTGCCAAAGGTTAACTGTTTCGATTACGCCATACGTCCAAAACAGGATGCTCAGTATCGAAAAGACCATGATGATCCCCAATGCATCATGACGATGGGTTTCATCGTTCCGAGATTTCCACCACACCCACAGTACCACAGGAAATAGTATCAAGAAGAGTGGCCCGAATCTTCCATCGTAGTAGGTGACATCGTGATATCCTAAAGTGGCGCTGAGCGGCAGAGAAACAATTGCCAGCAAATTCCATCCAATCCCTGTGCCAGCGCCTGTATACCAGTTCGCACGGAACATGTCCCAGTACTTTCCCCCAAAGACAAATGGATAAATCGGATTGCCCATCCAAATCCAGCTCCGCAAATACCAAATTGATGCAACCAAACAAGCGGTTCCCACCAATAAGCTAAGCGGTTTTATCGAATCAAAAACCCTTTTACGTTTCCACCAGAGTATCAGCGCAAATACTGTAATTGGCAGCACAACGCTCGTGTATTTGATGCCCATGGCAAATCCAACCAACGCACCGCAGACGACCAGCCAACGTTGATCG
>JBJKOR010000273.1:0-2246 GCA_046707185.1 Anaerolineales bacterium
CAATCGATCCCGTTTTAAAAAAATTCGGCGGCGGGGCAAGAGACCTCGAGGTTCGAATATTCGAAGATTCGATCATCGGAGGCTTTCTAGTTATCCATCTTATCTATGATGTACGCGATGCAATGGGTGCCAACGCTGTCAATACGGCCTGTGAAAAGCTCGCGCCACATGTCGAATCCATTACTGGCGGGCATGTTCATTTGCGCATTTTATCGAACTTAGCCGATCGAAGAATTGCGCGTGTACGCTGCACAATTCCAGTCAAAGAATTGGCGTTCGATAATTACAAAGGCGAAGAAGTCCGTGACGGCATCATCGCCGCGTATGCCTTCGCTGCTGTGGATCCATATCGCGCCGCGACGCATAACAAAGGCATCATGAACGGCGTGGACGCGGTGGTTATTGCAACCGGTAATGATTGGCGCGCCATCGAAGCGGGTGCACATGCTTACGCGGCTCGTTCAGGCAAATACACGTCACTATCAACATGGAATAAGGATAAGGATGGCAATTTAGTTGGCACGCTCGAAATGCCAATGGCGGTTGGAATCATTGGCGGCGCGACCAAAGTTCATCCCGCCGCGCAAGCCGCGGTCAAGCTGATGGGCGTGAAAACAGCCAGCGAATTGGCGGAAATTATCGTGGCGGTCGGACTCGCTCAAAACATGGCCGCCTTGCGCGCCCTCGCCACTGAAGGCATCCAGCGCGGACACATGTCATTGCACGCGCGTCAGGTTGCAATCGCTGCCGGTGCGTCAGGTGATATGATTGAAAAAGTCGCCGCGCAAATGGTAACGGAAAAGGTTGTCCGTATTGATCGGGCCGAAGAGATTTTGAAATTTATGAGGGCTTGACGAAAAGCTAAAAGAGTATATACTATAAATATATACCTTAGGAGATCAAATGGAAACCGCTAAAATCTTCCAAAACGGCAAAAGCCAAGCAGTTCGACTTCCAAAGGAATTTCGCTTTGGGAGCGATCGTGTGTACATCAAGCGAGTTGGCAACGCAGTCATTCTTCTTCCCTATCAATCGCCATGGGAAACCTTGATTGACAGTCTTTCCCATTTTTCAGAAGACTTCATGATTGAGCGCAATCAACCAGCCGCGCAAAAACGCGAGGATGCCTTCACATGAAATATATGCTGGATACCAATATCTGCATCGGCTTGATCCGGCAAAAACCGCCGAAATTGATTCGGCGGTTGACGCGTTGTGTGCCAGGCGAAGTTGGCGTTTCAAGCATCACGGTTGCAGAATTGGCATATGGCGTTAATAAAAGCAGCCAAGTCGAGAAAAACGAATCTGCGCTGGAGCAATTTCTTCTCCCAATGGAAATCGCAGATTTTGATCAGCGCGCCTCCGCTACCTATGGTTTTTTACGTGCTCAGTTGGAAAGCGAAGGCAAACTCATCGGTACGATGGACATGCTAATCGGCGCACACGCGTTAAGTCTTGGCGTTATATTGGTTACCAATAATACTGATGATTTCCAACGTATTCCAAAACTGAAAGTCGAAGACTGGATGTCATGAATAAAAAACTCAGCATTCTCTCCATCTTTCTTCTATTTATATTAGCCTGTAGCTTTGCATCTGCTCCGGCCACGCCAACCGCGACTCCGATTCCGCCATCGCCGACGTCATTGCCGCCAACGACGATTCCTCCAACAGCGACGCTCGCACCGACTCAGCCCGCGGCTTTGGGAACCGTCGCACTCGATTTTGTGGCATTACTTTGTGATGCTCAATGGATGAACGGTGCGCAGCATCTTACAGCTTGCCCGCCCAATGGCGCTGATCTTTCCGGCGGTTATGCCAAAGTGATCGATCCGACATCAGAAGGTTTGCCTGCCAACACGCCGGTCATCTTGACATACGTTGGTTCAACTTCTGCCGCGTTGTTCTTGCGCTATCCAACGCTCACAGTGCACGCCGGAGATCGTTTCCGCGCCACATTGCGCTGTTCGGGTCCGCTCAACCCAAATTGTGATGTCCAATTTGCCTTGGAATATTATGACGCACAAGGAAAGTATCACAGCCCGTTTATGCAGTGGAATTACAATCCGAGCATGCCCGATATTCATGTAGATGAAGACTTGAGCATGCTCGCCGGTCAGAGTGTGGACTTTGTGCTGGCTCTGCGACCAGAGAACGGCTCTTCCGCGCAAGACGATGGCGGAGTTTGGATCGCGCCAGTGATCTATCGTCCAAACCCGTGACTTTAGATGTCATTGCGAGGAGCGA
>JBJKOR010000274.1:0-1478 GCA_046707185.1 Anaerolineales bacterium
CAATCGATCCCGTTTTAAAAAAATTCGGCGGCGGGGCAAGAGACCTCGAGGTTCGAATATTCGAAGATTCGATCATCGGAGGCTTTCTAGTTATCCATCTTATCTATGATGTACGCGATGCAATGGGCGCCAACGCGGTCAACACGGCTTGCGAAAAACTTGCGCCGAAAGTTGCATCCATCACTGGCGGGCATGTTCATTTGCGCATTTTATCGAACTTGGCCGATCGAAGAATTGCGCGTGTACGCTGCACAATTCCAGTTAAAGAATTGACGTTCGATAATTACCAAGGCGAAGAAGTCCGTGACGGCATCATCGCCGCGTATGCCTTCGCTGCTGTGGATCCATATCGCGCCGCGACGCATAACAAAGGCATCATGAACGGCGTGGACGCCGTGGTTATTGCAACCGGCAATGATTGGCGCGCCATCGAAGCGGGTGCCCATGCGTACGCGGCTCGTTCCGGCAAATACACGTCACTATCAACATGGAATAAGGATAAGGATGGCAATTTAGTTGGCACGCTCGAAATGCCGATGGCGGTTGGAATCATCGGCGGCGCGACCAAAGTTCATCCCGCCGCGCAAGCCGCGGTCAAACTGATGGGTGTGAAAACAGCCAGCGAATTGGCAGAAATTATCGTGGCGGTCGGACTCGCTCAAAACATGGCCGCCTTGCGCGCCCTCGCCACCGAAGGCATCCAACGCGGACACATGTCGCTTCATGCGCGTCAGGTGGCGATTGCCGCGGGCGCCATAGGTGATATGATTGAAAAGGTCGCCGCGCAAATGGTGACAGAAAAGGTTGTACGTATTGATCGAGCGGAAGAGATTCTTAAAGGGATAAAATAAGATTGTGAATGCAAAACATTCTCTCACCACTGATGAAATCTCCGCTATAGTAAATGGCTTCGATCCCATTGATTGGGTTCAAATGGAGTTGCTTGCCAAGTTGCCGCCGGGCAAACGAATTTATCCAAGCCTGCAAGCTAGCGCGATGATTCGCGCCGGTTTACGCACTGCGTTTCAGAGAAAATTTCCACAGCTCTCATTGTCAGAAATCAATATGAAAATTTTGGAATACTTGACTTTCATGGATCAAGAATATGAGCATGCTTGATTTTTATATCCGCGTCACAAAAGCGCTGGATGAAATTGGTGCACCCTATATGATTGTCGGTGCATTTGGTGGGACAATATTTGGAATCACCCGCGCAACCAATGATGTTGATATTATTGTAGATTTGCATGATAAAGATTTTGAAGTGCTTTCCAAACACTTTCCCCTACCGCGATATTACGCCGACCCAGAAATGATAAAACACTCCGTTGAAATGGGGGTTATGTTCAATATTATTGATTCGAGCGAAGGCTACAAAGCGGATCTCGTCCCTTTGAAACGCGAACCTGATTATCAACTTGCATTTGACCGCCGCATACGCGAGACTTTTACAGACGAGAATGGAAAACCTTTTGAAG
>JBJKOR010000275.1:0-3553 GCA_046707185.1 Anaerolineales bacterium
ATCACATCGAGTATGAAGACCGAAATGACAGCCATGTAACCCCAGCCATGTTCATTTTGCTCGGACTTTCGCTTCACGAACCGATCCATGAAAATATTCCTTTTCCTTATTGCCCAGTGATCCATAATTGCCAAATAGGAGTGGGCAGACACTACATCATACTGATCGTAGATGAACTTTAGATGAAGGATGACTACGCCAAATATCCGTCAACGCCTTTCAAGACAAACAAAACTGCCAGCGTTACCACTTCGCTGGGTCGTAATTTCGCCTGGGAATGCTTTTTCGCATTTGGCATCGCATCGTCAATGCGACAGTAAAGCTCGGTGATAAAATCGATGGTGGCCATGGAATCTTCCTTTTCTGTTTGGGTCTTCACCTATCAGATTGGGCTATTCCATGACTTTCGTCAACTAGCGCTAAAGGTTATTAAAGTGTGATAATGTCTATTATGAACACCTCCATTCCTTCTCTTGGACAAGTAATCATTACCCGACGCACGTTTACCCAGGAAGACTTCAACCGCTTTGCCGAACTCAGCCGCGATAATAATCCGGTGCATGTCGATCCGGGCTTTGCCGCGACCACGCGCTTTGGCAGGACAGTTGCGCATGGCATGATGCTATATGGCATGATCTGTGGCGTGTTGAGCGAGAATTTCCCTGCCGCACGCCAACTCGAACAGGATTTGGTTTTTATGAAACCAACCTATGCGGGCGATGAAATGACCTTTCGCCTCGAAGTGACAGATGTGAATGAATCTGCATGGCAAGCACGGCTGTCTGCTGCGATCATAGGGCCTAATGGCGAAAGTTCCTGCGAGGGTCAGATGTTGGTTCAGTGGAAGTAGGCGAAGGATGGCTGTCATGTATAAAGGTCTATCCGTTGGGCAAAGTGCAAGTTCCGCTCGCACGTTCATGGTTGAAGAAATCAAAGCCTACTCCACGCTGACTGGCGATACGGCTTTTGATGAAGGTTGTGTGCCTGGCCCAATGTTGGGCGGCATGATCTCTGACTTGCTGGGTACGAAACTTCCCGGCCGCGGTACGATCTGGGTGAAGCAGCATTATGAATTTCCTGTTCCGGCGCATATTGGCGAAGCGATTACGGCTACGGTGGAAATTACCCGCTTCCGTCCCGAAAAGGAATTGGTATATCTAAATGCCCAATGCGTCGATTCACGTGGACAGATCGTTTGCTGTGGGGAAACGCTGGTCTATGTGGCGGATGTTCAACCTTTGAGTAGTTGATACTTCGTATTGAATTGTCTTGCAAGACGTGAATTGAAATAGTTTAGCGGTTTGACAAAAGAGGGCGGAAATCCAGGCTCAGGAATCACCACTTGACATCCTTACCCACACACGGCATACTGGTTTATGTAGCGCCAAAGTTGTAGAAGTTCTCTCATAAAAGGCGAGGCCCCTATGAAAAAAAATCTGCATTGGATTCTGTTCGCTGGCATCGTTCTGCTTTTTGTCATTGTCCTTTCCGTTTCCAAAGCTTCCGGCACAACGTTACCTGAAAACCTTTCAGTGCAGCCGGTTCCGGTGCAAACCGGCCCGCAAGTGATTTCACAGAATCCGGGGGCGGGTGAGCGATTGGGGCTTTCTCCCACGATTCAATTCACGTTCGACCGCGACATGAATCAGAACAAAACGAGCGATGCTTTTTCGCTTCTTGGCTCGGACGGGAAAGCGGTCACCGGTAAATCGGCGTGGATCAACGCCCGGACCTTTGAGTTCACACCCGCTTCCAAGCTCGATCCGGCTTCGACATATCAAGCCATTTTTTCCACTTCTGCCGCCGGACTCGATGGCACATCCCCAAAAGAAAATATCCAATTGAGCTTCACAACCGTGGAAGGCTTGAAGGTGGGGCAGGTCTTTCCGCTGGCGGATGCGGAAGATGTCGATCCGACCACCAGCATCACCGTAATCTTCAATCATCCCGTTGTGCCGCTGACGATCAACGGAGAACAAAATAATTTGCCTCAACCAATCGAGCTTTCACCGCTAACGAATGGAACCGGGCAATGGGTCAATTCGTCGGTGTATGTGTTTCAGCCGGAGAAACCGCTCACAAGCGGAGTCCGCTACACGGTCCGCGTGGGAGCCGGATTGAAGGATACAAACGGCGATGCGTTGGATCAATCCTTTCTTTCACAATTCACCACGCGCGTACCCGAGGTCGGACATTTTTCGTTGAAGAATGGCTCAGACTTCAGCTTGGACGCAAAGGGTAAAAATCCGAAATTGGATAACGTTCAGAACGTTTTGCTGGATCAAGCGTTCGTTATTACGTTCCTCCAGCCAATGAACGCGGACAGCATCGCACAAGCCACCACCGTTACGGATCGAGAGACTGGAAAAGCGGCCAGCTTGGATTTCAGTTGGAGCACGGATTTCACCGAATTGACTCTCCAGCCGCGCAGTCGCTATCAAATTG
Source organism: Anaerolineales bacterium (assembly GCA_046707185.1). Lineage (GTDB taxonomy): Bacteria > Chloroflexota > Anaerolineae > Anaerolineales > Villigracilaceae > Fen-1038. The sequence goes on from JBJKOR010000275.1 coordinate 2,446, forward strand.
CCAGTAATTATCGATTGCAAATTACAGGCGTTGCGTTGGCGCAGGACGGCGGAAGTCTCAAGGACGGCTTTTCGGTGAACTTTAGCACGGTGTCTTTGCCGGGTATCGTCAAGGTGATGCCAGCGCCCAACTCGGTACAAACAAGTTATAGTGGATCGCTTTCGATTCAATTTGCCTCCCCGATGAGATTGGACAGCTTGAAGGGCAAAGTTGTTGTCACTCCCGCGCCCAAAACCGCTTTGCAGTGGTATTACAACGATTACGATAATACCTATAGCGCGTATGGGCTGGATGCTGGGAAGGATTACATCGTGCGTATTTTGCCGGGTATCGCGGATATTTACGGCAATACAATTAACAGTACCGACAGCTTTACATTCACCACCGCCGACAAGAATCCGTATGCGCGGTTGGTCGTGCCGTGGACACCGCTCGTGTATCGCGCCAAAGGTCCTCAGGATATTTGGTTCGCGTATATGAATTTGAATTCAGCCAAGGTTTCGCTTTATTCTTTGACCTTCGATGATTTCATCAAACTGTCTGGAATGAACGGCGATAACAAAGGCGGCGTTTCGCCGACTTCCTATGTTCCAACAACTTCACCGATTCGCGAATGGAACCCGGATCTAACGGGAGCGCGCAATCAAACGAATCGAATTGATTTCAAACTGCAAGATCAATCTGGAAATTCGCTTGCGCCCGGATATTATTTCATCGGCGTCCAGGGCGCACCGCTGGACTATAAAACCAACTTCTATCAGGCGTCCGTGTTCGTTGTCGCGACGGATAACATCACGTTCAAGACGACTTCCAGCGAAGGCTTGGCGTGGGTGACCGATCTCGAGAGTGGCGCGCCGCAAGCGGACGTGCCGGTGATGTTCTATGACAAGAATTTCAATCAAGTTGGAACAACCACCAACACCGACCAGAATGGTTTGGTGTATCTAAAGGGGATCAGCGCACCGGTGTTTGCACGCGTCGAAGGCACGAATCATCTGGCATTTGTTGCCACGGATTGGGGCAGCGGTGTGTGGACCGGCGATTTGGGTATTGCTGAAAATTTCTACGGCAACACCAACGCACCATTCGTTTATCTTTATACAGATCG
>JBJKOR010000276.1:0-1096 GCA_046707185.1 Anaerolineales bacterium
AAATCGCTTTACGATGAACTGAAACAATTCCGCAAAACCTTTGGCGACTCTGCACACATGAAAACCATTTTGGCAACCGGCGATCTTGGTACGCTCAAACAGGTCTATCAAGCCAGCTTGGTCGCGATGATGGCAGGCACGGATTTCATCAAGACCTCGACCGGAAAAGAATCGGTCAATGCCACGCTGGAAGTGAGTCTCGTAATGGTGCGCGCCATCCGCGAATATTTGGAGCGCACTGGTTATAAAATTGGATTCAAACCTGCGGGCGGAATCGGCACAGCGAAGCAAGCCATGGCGTGGCAAGAACTGATGAAAGAAGAACTCGGCGATGAATGGCTGATGCCGAATCTGTTTCGTATTGGTGCGAGTAGTTTACTGACCGATCTCGAGCGGCAGTTGTATCACTTCATTACTGGTCACTACGCCGCCAAACATCACATGCCGATGGGATGATGTTTACGTCATTGCGAGGAGCCGCTTCGCAGGCGACGAAGCAATCTCCACGATAATGTAGATGAGATAAATAGTAAGAAAGTGAGATCAAAATGACACAACAAATTATCGTTTCAAATCCCAAGATCATGATGGGACAACCTGTTGTCTCAGGAACGCGCATTACGGTTGATCTAATACTTGAAAAACTTTCAGCAGGCGAGACGGTTGAACAATTGCTACAGGCTCACCCACGATTGACGCGAGAAGGAATTCAAGCTGTAATTAACTACGCCGCGAAGCATCACATGCCGATGGGATAAAACGAGGAATTTGAAATGAGTATTTCAAAGAAAATCCTAAAACAATTAGAAGATATGAGTTTTGTCTTTGTGCCTACTGGCGTATTTGTTATGGGTGCTTCTTCTGCGGGACAATTTGCAATTTATGCAGGCGATTGGGAAAAACCTCAATTTCAAATTAAGTTGCCTGATTTCTGGATTGGTAAGTTTCCAGTGACGCAAGCACAATTTAAGTTATTTGTAAAATCTACAGATTATCAACCGCATCAGTATAATTCAAATGAAGGTTCCAAATTTGTTCTTGATAACTGGAAATGGGATAAGTTGGATCATCCGATTCCATATGTTTCTTGGTATGA
>JBJKOR010000277.1:0-1654 GCA_046707185.1 Anaerolineales bacterium
GACGCGCACGCGGCGTTTAAGTTGGGACGAAGCTTGGTTTTGTTGGAGCCGTTCGAGGGTCCGGATGGGATGCGGAAGGTTATTCGCAACGCTCAATATCAAATGCGTTGGTCATCGCCGTGGGTGCATCTCACGTCGCGTTACGCGACTCTTCGCAAACGAATTAATTTATCACTTGACATGCCTTAACGGACATGATACCCTTGCTCCCTCTCCCAGAAATGGGATAAATTTTTCAGCAGGAGTAAAGTAAGATGTCAGAACGTTATACAGGCACCGTCAAGTGGTTCAACGCCACGAAGGGTTATGGTTTCATCGGTCGCGAAGGTGGAGAAGATGTTTTTGTCCACTACAGCGCGTTGCAGATGGAAGGTTATCGTAAGCTCGAGCCTGAGCAGAAAGTAGAGTTCTCCATTGAGGAAGGGCCGAAGGGTTTGCAGGCCGCCAATGTGACCTTGATTTCGCAGTAAACTCACATTCAATATAACGAATAGTGACGCTGAAAAGCGTCACTATTTTTTTGCCTCACCCACCACTCTCCGCACAGAACAGCGGACCTTCGGGTGACACCCTCCTCAAATCCGATTGCGTTGAATTTGGGGAGGGAGGAGGCAGAGGACTACTTTTGCCATCAAGCGCGAGTGCATCGCACCAACCAGAGTAGATGAATCTCGTCGAGTAAGGTGCGATGCACACTTTGCAAATTTATTTTCCCAATTTCTTTTTGAACGCTTCCGTCAAAGCGGGGACAAAGACGAACAGATCTCCCACAATGCCATAACGCGCAACTTTGAAAATTGGCGCCTCGGCGTCTTTGTTGACGGCGATCACGAGTTTCGCGGCGCGGATTCCAACGATGTGTTGGATCGCACCCGAGATTCCACAGGCGATATACAAATCGGGCGCGACAACTTTTCCGGTTTGACCGACTTGATGCGCATACGGAATATATCCGCCATCGACCGCGGCGCGCGAGGCGCCGACCGCGCCGCCTAACATATTAGCCAGATCGCCGATCAATTTGAAGCCTTGCTGGGCGCGCCAGATTTCAGCTTCTTTATCATCCATGCCCTCGGGCGGAGTGAGCGAAGGATTATTGCTGACGCCGCGTCCGCCGGAGACGATCACGCTGGCATCTGTCACGCTGACCGCTTGCTCGGCAACTTCATAGCCTTCAACTGTTACAGGCGAATCAGTTTTGGCCTCGACCTTGGTCGCGGTTCCGCTCTTTGATTGATCTTGCTCAGGGCGCGGGAAAGCACGTGCACGTAACGTAGCGATAATCGGCTTGCCGGAGCAGGTAACAGTTTCGCCCAACTTGCCTTCATAGATTGGACGCGTCGCGATCAATTTATCGCCATCGAGTGATAAACCAGTGAGATCAACCAATACGCCGGTGTTCAAATCCATGGCGGTCATTGCGGCAAGCTCGCGGGTGCGCGAAGTTGTCGGAAATAGAATCAAATCCGGGCCTGCACTGAGCGAAGTCGAAGTGGCCGCGGATGAAGCGAGCGCGGATAACGTGGAAGCAAAAGCCTCGGCGCGATAATCCACTAACGCCGGATCGTCTGCAATCAAGACTTCGTCTGCGCCAAATTCAAATGCGGTTTTGACTAACGCATCGAGACCTGAACCAAAAATTACCGCGCTTGCG
>JBJKOR010000278.1:0-3004 GCA_046707185.1 Anaerolineales bacterium
CAATGCTTGGTTCGTCTTCGGCGATCAGGATCGTTTTCTTGGTCATCGCGCGTAATCATACCTTAAATACAAAGCGCGGCTTGGTTACGAATTTCTTACATCCTGTTTGACTTCAATTCATTCTGATAAAATCTAGGCGCTTATGGAACTTGAGATTCGCCGTGCATTGCCGGAAGAGGCCGAAGCGTTGACCAAGGTCGCGTTGGCGGCCAAAAGTTATTGGGATTATCCCGAACGTTGGATGCAAATCTGGACGCCGCAATTGACCTTCGACGCAGCTTATTTTGAAAAGTATGAAAGCTGGACGGCGAGCGTCGATCATCAGCTTGTCGGTTTTTATACCTTGCAGGAACGAGAAGGAAACGCCCGGCTGGAAAACCTCTGGATCATTCCTGCACAGATGGGACGCGGCATCGGAAGTCTGCTTTTCAAACATGCGCTGCGTTTGGCGAAGAAGAAGGGCTATCGAATCCTGCGATTGGAATCCGATCCGAATGCGGTTGGCTTCTATCAAAAGATGGGTGCGCATCAAGTGGGTGAAAATCATTCTGAAGCGGACGGACAGCCGCGTAACTTGCCGATTATGGAGATTGAATTGTGAGCAGTTATTGTGACTACGTTCGTACTTATCCCGAAGATGAACTCAACCGCGTCTATCACGACACACAATATGGATTCCCGTTGTCGGAGGATCACCTGCTCTTCGAGCGGTTTGTGTTCGAGATCAACCAGGCTGGTCTTTCATGGATCACAATTCTGAAGAAAGCGGATAACTTCCGCCGCGCGTACCATAATTTTGACATCGATAAAATCGCCTCGTATGGTCAGCGCGACCGGACGCGCCTTCTCTCGGACGCGGGTATTATCCGCAACCGCTTGAAGATCAACGCTGCCATCGAGAACGCAAAGCGTATCCAAACTTTACGAAACGAAAATCATTCCTTCAAAGGCTGGCTGGATGCTCATCAATCCTTGACTTTGGAGGAATGGACGAAATTGTTCAAGCAGACGTTTATTTTCACGGGCGGTGAGATCGTGCGTGAGTTCCTCGTCAGCACGGGGTATTTGGCGGGAGCGCATGAAGTGACGTGTCCGGTTTATAAAACAGTGGCCGCTTTGCATCCCGCGTGGATGCGAAAGTAATTCAACTTCACAAACTCACCTGCTCAGCGCGTCGTATTAGATGGGTGAAGCGGTCCGCAAAAACTGGCAAATCGGCTGCTTGGGTTTGCTCCGGTCCTCGTGTTTGTTTGTCTTCCCCGTCATACATCTGAAATTTGGTTATCTACAAAATTGTAGTAGGGACACGATATATCGTGTCCCTACGCGTTTTGTTATTCTTCCAGCGTACTTACATCGTCTTCGGGCAATCCTTGCGCGCGGGCTTTCAACACGCGACGCATGATTTTTGTATCAGACCCTAAAGGTTTTCAAAACCTTTAGGGTCTCGTATAGTTCTTCGCTCACACCATCCAGTGTCCTTCGGAAGAATGATATGAGACGAATTTGAATTTACACGCTCATCATACATAAAGATGCATATCACGAATTGCCGAATGTGTAATAAAATCATGACAGATGTTACGAGGAGATTGCTTTGCTTGGTCTCGACTGCTTGCGTCTCGACCAGCGCTCGCAACGACATGTAAGGAACAGGGATTGCCATGCCAAGACGAAAATACTCAACTCCAGAAATCATGCACGACGCGCCGCTTCGTGATGACCGGACCGCGGATTTTCACTTCGATCAATTTGCCGCAACTTTTGCGCGCCTCATCGCCAGCCCCGATACTGAAACGCCGCTGGCAATTGGAATCAATGGCGCATGGGGATCAGGCAAGACATCGTTGTTGTTGCGCGTGAAGAATATGCTGGATTATCCCAAAGGCAAAGACGGCAAAAGTGAACATCGTTTTGCCGAAGCCGATGAAAAATTCCGCACGTGCAAAACGGTTTGGTTCGACGCGTGGAAGTATAACGAAGAAAACGAATTGCTGGTCGCTTTGGTGCGCGTCATTCTTCATGCCATGCAGCGTGATGGCTTGATGAACAAGATCAAAGGCTGGCTCGAAGACCCAAACCAAAGTTCGTATGACGTGGTTGCCATGTTCATCAATGCGTTTGAAGTCAGCTTTGGCGGATTGGGTGCAAGCTTCAAATTCAAACTCGATCCACAAAAGCATGAACAGCCGTCTCCGTTCAAAGAACATACTGCTTTCTTCGACTATTTCAATGAAGCCTTCGAGCGTTTGCTGGCAGTTTGGGTGCATGGAAAAGGCGATTATGCCGAGATCAATGAATCGGAAGGCGCGCTGGTTATCTTCATTGATGACCTCGATAGACTTCTGCCTGATAAAACAGTGCAAGTTCTTGAATCATTGAAGTTGTTCTTTGACAAACGCGGTTGTGTCTTTATTCTCGGTGCAGATATTGGCATCGTTCAAAAAGCGATTGCCAAGCATTACGAAGACGCGGGCATCACGGGCGAGAGCGCCAAAGATTATTTGGAGAAAGTCATTCAATTGCGTTTTGATTTGCCGCCCATCGTCGAAAGCGCGATGGAAAACTATCTGCGTTCACAAAAGATCGTGGATAAAGACATGCTCAAACGTTGGCGTACGTTAATTGCCGCCGCTGAAGTGAACCCGCGCCGCGTGAAGAATGTGATCAACGATTTGAATTTGCAGTGGTACATGGCTGTGAATTCGGGACAAGCCGAGGGTGTGAACCGCGACGACTTCATTTGCTGGCAGGCCTTGATGCATGCCGCGCCCGCCGCGTTTGCAAGTCAAGTAACAGGCTTTGAAGATAAGAACATTCGCCACAACTTTATTCGTGATGCGCTCAAGTGGCAGAACGGGGAACAGGAAGACAAAGACGCGGTCAAAGGTTTTTTCAGCGCGTATGAAGACAAAGAATCGAGCCGCTTGCGAAAGGTGTTGAAGAATATTTCATTCAGCAATGGATTCAATGCCGAGACGTTGGATGCCATGATCTATATGAC
>JBJKOR010000279.1:0-1462 GCA_046707185.1 Anaerolineales bacterium
ATTGTTCAACTGGTCGTTGTTTGCAAAAAGCGCATCATGATACTGCCAGTAGGAATTCTGATCGCCGGCGCACAGCGCGGCTTCCGCTGCCTTATAGGCGTTTTGGTGGAATGGCAGAGGATAGTTGCGATAAACGAGTCGAATCTTTCCAGGATAAGCGGCCATCAGAGGCTTGTAAGTGTTGTCATGCCATTGCGTGCAGTACGGACATTGATAGTCGCTGAATTCCACGATGGTGATCGGCGCATCGGCTGGACCGATGCTGGGGAAGCCGTCGGTGACGATGTTATATTTTACAGGGACAGGCGTCGCTGCCGGGGTTTGAGCCACGGAGGGAGGAACTGCGGCTACTTGAGCGGCTGTGCCGGGATTTTTCTGCCCGAATAGATATCCGAGAATGAAACCTGTAAAAAGCGCCATCACGACCATGAACGAATAAAAGTGACCGCGCTTGAAAGTTACCGTCTCTTCCTGAATCTCAGGGGAAGAATCGGGAGTCAATTCATCCTGTTCTTCTATTTCTTCTACAGGAGCGGGAGTGGGGGTTTTTGATTTTCTAGGCATGGGCAGATTATATCACTTGGAACGCAGCCTCATCTTGTACGTATATTCCAGTACGGTACGAGTGAAATCCTTTGAAAGATGTCATTCTGAGGAGCGAAGCGGCGAAGAGTCTCCGCCTTTGTTGAGAAATTCTTATTCCATGTACCAAGAGGAGTAAAATGTCTGCGATGCATAAACATCCTATGTCGTGTTTGTTGTGGCCGTTTGCCATGCTGTGGCATTTGCTGGCCGCGATCATCGGCCTGACGGGACGCTTCATTGCCATGGTCATCGGGCTGGTTTTCATCGTGGTCGGCGTGATCGTCAGCCTGACCTTGATCGGCGCCATCATTGGCATCCCGCTGGCGATCATTGGTTTGCTGTTGTTCTTGAAGGGAATATTTTAGTACGCCGCACCTTCATGAACGGGACGCATCCAAAGGGTGGGTTTGTCCACTTTTACGGATAAACCCATCTGTGTGACGCGGCACATTCCTTAATTCAACGGAGGAGTTATGGCTTGGGAAAGAAAAATCAGCCGCACAATCCGTATCCGAAACGATCACTCGCTTGGACAATTGGCGCGGCTTCTCACGGCGATCTCTGATTCCGGAGGCACCGTCGGGGATATTCAACTGCTGAACGAGACCTCGCGTTCGGTGGCGCGCGATGTTACCCTCTATGGGGATGACGCCGAGCACATCGAGAAAATCCTTAAGGCGATATCCACCAACCCCGGCACGCGGATTCTCGAAGTTCGCGATGAAGTGCTGCAACTCCATCAAAAAGGGAAGATCGCCATCCGCTCGCGTTATCCCCTCGATTCGATGGCTACGCTGCGGCGCGTCTATACGCCGGGCGTGGCGGAGGTCTGTTTGAAGATTGCCCAGGACCCGTCGATGGCGCGTCTGTACACCAG
>JBJKOR010000280.1:0-3093 GCA_046707185.1 Anaerolineales bacterium
AAAGGATTTGCACCGGCACATGCGCAGAGGCACTCAAGGCCGCCGCGATTTGCTTCGAGTGCTCGGCAACTTTCTCCAGCGTCTCGGGACCATATAAATGCTGACTGCCGGTGATGAACCAAACTTCGTACTGTTTTAGATCTATCATAAATTCCTCTTCATTATTCAATCTAAGGCAAGATTATGTACCCTTATCATTTGTCCATATATAGTGATTTTTCAGCCGCTTGTGCAATGATGGTATTTCGGCAGATACGAAACGGGACGAATAAATTTTCGTCCCGGTCAAAGGTCATAGCCACGTATCGTGTTGTTAAAGCCAATAGCACTCATGGTTTATCACGACCTAAGCCGACTCTCTTACGAGAATCGCCGGGCGCTTTATGGTTTGCTTTCCAACTTGAACTTCGATGATCGGCCAGTCCTTCATTTCAGTGATGATTTCATTGCCCTGCTCGCCCACCAAGATCGTGTCCTCCGATTTTGCGCCGGTGATGGAGGGATTCCAAGCATAGGACTGACCAACCAAAATAGGTTGATTAGATGACGGTGTGGCCGTGATCTCGCGCGGTTCATAACCGGCCAGCCCTCCCTGGTGGTGGCGCATCCATTCGTCAGGGAATCCGGCGGAGGCGTAGGCGGATCGGGCTTGTTGGAAAACATCTCCCAGCGTAAAACCGGGACGCGTCGCCGCGATCATCGCGGCATCGATTTTGGCAACCGCTTCGGCCTTGTGACGGATCTCATCCGGCAACGGGCCAAAATGGATCAACCGGCTCAACGAACAGATCAGTCCCCATTTACGCCCGCAAAGAATAAGCATCGCGTAGTTCCGAAGCTTTTTCGATGTAGGCAAAGGATGACGATAAGAAAATATGCGTTCATCGGTCGCGATCAAGTTAACGATGGCCTGCACGCCTCTGGATTCGACTGCCCGTGAAAGCGAACCCGCAATTTCATATTCGGTCATGCCCGGTTGCACAGCATCCACAGCCTCCCACATCCCATCGGCGCACCACGCTGCCAACCTTTTAAAGCGTTTCCCCTCCTCCGGCATCAGGGCGAAACGCAAGGCGGCCACTTCACTGGTTAATTGCTCTGCATTAGGAAAACCAATATCCGAGCCGACTTTCATTCCACGCGTCAACTCTGCGACTTTGTCTTTTCGCTCATACCACAGAGAAGTCACAAATTCCCAGCCTTGATCCGCCAATCCCTCTTCCTGCATCAACCGCGTGGCTTCGATATTGTCCGTAAGCACAAATCGCCCGGTGGGTGTAATGAGTAAGCTGGCGTTGCCAACCGAATCCGCTGTGTTGATATAACAGGCCGCGCCGCAGGTCGCCCAGGAAAAATTGCTGGACCGTTGGATCAGAAGCGCATCCAACCTAGACTGGGCAAGCAGCTCATGGATGCGTTCCAATTTAAGGCCGAGTTCTGTATTTGATTCCATATCTCTACGTTTGAAGATATCCTTTCATAGTTGGCAGGAGAGAAGTAAACGGCAGCGAATCTTCTTATGAGTGCTTCTGCCTGATGGAGAAGATGCTTTGCATTCCGATCGCAATCAAGGTCAACACACCAACGCCAATCCTGGTCCACCATGAACTCAACGTGCCATTGAACTGCAACACGGACACAATCGTGCCGTGAATCATCACGCCAAACAAAGTGCCAATGACGTTGCCAATACCACCAAATAATGAAGTTCCTCCTATTACTACCGCAGCAATGGAGTCAAGTTCCATGCCAGTTGCAAACTGCCCATAACCAGCCAGCAATGACATGCTGAAGACAATCCCCCCCAGCGCCGAACAAAAACCGCTGAACGCATAAGCCAAAATTTTTGTACGAGCCACCGGCAGACCCATCAGGAGCGCAGATTGTTCGTTATTGCCCATGGCATAGATCGTGCGGCCAAAGCGCGTGAAGAATAGCAGGTAAATCGCTACCAGCAACATGATGGGACCCACCAAAGTGGTGGGATAGATATACACTCTTTCCATGAACGGAATATAGATCGGTGTTAACGCTATCTTCTTATAAACAGGATCTGTAATGCCCACCGAACTCAGGCTGATGATGTAAGCCAAGCCTCGTGCTAAGTAAAGACCCATCAAGGTCACAATAAAAGGCTGGACCTTAAGATATTGAATAATCCAACCCATCAGAGTCCCCAATGCAACGCCTATGACGATCATCAGCGGAATGACAAGGTATGGATTCGCCCCGCCCCGAAGCAATGCAGCGGAAGCGGTACTGACCAATGCAATCACCCCGCCGACCGAAAGATCAATCCCACCTCCGCCGGTCAGGATTACCACCGTCATCCCAATCGAAACAAGAAGCAGGCTACCGTCATTTATAAACAGGTTGAAAAACACCTGTGGCTTCTGCATGGCGGGATACAGCCGACCGCCTATAAAGTAGAGCAGGGCAAAGACCACAAAGGCCAACAGCACCGTACCGTGCCGCAAAAAGAAGAATTTAGCTCGCTGCACCATGTTGGGCACCTTTTCTTCGCTCGAATAATCGGTTCATCAACCGGCGGGTGTAATCGGAGTAAAGCAGAATGACCGCCATGACCAGGACTGCTTTGGCCGCTAACAGAGCGTTGGCCGGCACTCCCAGGCTGTAGACCGTAACCGTGAAAGTCCAGATAACGACTGCGCTTATTATGCTGGCAAAGATGGAGAACCGTCCGCCCATTAAATAGTTTCCACCCATGACAACCGCCAAGATGGCATCCAACTCATAGTACAGGCCATTGTTATTTCCATCCGCGCTGTGGACGTAAGAACTGAGGATCAGGCCGGCAATGGCTCCACAAATTCCGCAGATGACATAGGCTAAGAGTTTGACGTTCTGTTCGTTGATGCCGCTGTAGTAAGTCGATCTGGCATTGGTTCCGACCGACTCCATGAACAAGCCGATGGCGGTCTTTCGCACTAACACCCAAACCAGGACGAATACTAAAGCCACAATGTAAATAGAGACTGGCAAACCCAGGATATAACCATTTCCAAACCAGTAATAGGGGGTGTAATAAATCGTCATGATCTGCCCATTCGTAATGAGTTGGGCAATTCCACG
>JBJKOR010000281.1:0-2982 GCA_046707185.1 Anaerolineales bacterium
CCAGCAATCGCACGCGCCAATCCCTCAGACGAATGATGGCGGAAATGATATAGGTCGATTAGGTGGGCAGGCGCGCCGTCATATTTTCGTTCCTTGCGTGCCAGATCAAGAATCCGCTGGAGCAAACGGGTTTTACCAATCCCGTAATCTCCACTGACAAAGGCAATGTGGAAATTTCCATCTTCGAGCCAGCCGCGCACCTCTTTCAGAATGCCTTCTCGCCCGACGAATTCTTCGAGTTTCTTGAGGGAAAATGGTTCTTGGAACATACTGGTACTCCACGATTAGTGATGTGTCATAATTTGGCCCGATGGGATCATTTGTTGATACCATGCTTTTGCGGAAGGATACTCATTTTGCAGCTTTATGCTTATGTCTTGCAATTGCTTTAGATAAGTAGAACCTATTCTTTGCAGCGCTAGCCATTTTCGGATGGGATGGGCAATGGATTGATTGAGCTGGTAGCCTTTCCCTTCATAAAACAATATATGACTTGCAAGCAGTATATTGATTAGATTGTTGGTTTCTGCACGCCGTTCAGCATTGTTGGGATAGAGATACTCTTCGACATCTGGGATGCGAAATGGAATACTCACAAGTGATAACTTTTCGATTTGAGAGCGGATATTTAAATATCTTATCTCTTCCCTTTCGTTTTCTGGTAGTGTCTCAGTAATGAGTATATCTATCGCATCATTTAATGCGTCAGTTAATGTCTTTTTCGATTCTCCCATTACACGTACGATCAAAGGGTAACCATTGCTTAGATTCGTTATTTCTTTATATTCGCCGACGCGGTTACTCTTCATTCTTTCTAATTGTTCTTTTACAAATATTTTTTCTAGAGGATGAAGTTCACTGATTTCCGCCGTTTGTAGTTCGGGCCTTGACCATATCGGGCGTTTGCCGCGCCCGGAAAGAAATATGAAAACGCGTTCGGAAGTCAGGATGGGGGCTAGAACGTATTTTTCGATCTCAATACGTATTTCTTCCGAGCATTCATAAATCGAATCTATCAACAGGACAGGAATATTTTTTGGTGCTCGATATGCTAACCCTCGTGCCATATATTCTTTTTGAATCTCTCGATCATTGGATTGTATGAATTCAATTCCGAGGGAGTTTGCCAATTGATGCAGCAATGCGGGAATTTCTTCGGTGCGAAACGGTGTTTCACGAATCCAAATGTTCTTGTCTCCTTCGAATTCAGGTGCAGAATATGGGGAAAGACTAATCAAAAAAGGAATAAATTCAGGCTGTTGCAGAAAACGGCGGTATATTTCGAGCAATAAGGATGTTTTGCCTGAGCCGCGTTCCCCCTCGAAGATGATGACGCCCCGGCCCTTATCTTTCTGGAAATCTTGGACATACTTCCACTTATCGTCTCGGTCAACGAACTCGGTGGACTTAAATACTTTATAGGTTTGCATAAATGTGCTCTCCCGCGATGAATATATCTTCTGATGAAAGGAATTCTTTATTAGAGTTGATAACGGATCTTAATAAATTTCTGCTCTTGAGAATGACTTGACGAGGCAATTTCACTTTTTCGCTCAATTGGCGCACAAGGATTAACTCAACGTTGCGGAGATCCGGAGCGCTGATTGCATCTAAACTGTCGAAATTACCACGGCTGGCAACGAAAACTCTCCGACGGATGATCTCAGCCAGCAGATTATCGTCCCAAACCAAAGCCGCGGCGCGCAACGAGGATAAACTCGTCAGCGCGGGCGCATCCGAGATATCCATTGGCAGGAACAACTTGAGGTAGATATCTTTCTTTTCCCACTTCTCTAAAATATCCAGTAAAGGTTCGATCCATGCTAATAATGCCTGTGAAGATCGGGTTTCTATAAATCCATCCAGCCCATCCACCAGGATGTGAACGGATTTCACACCAAAAGCTTCATTCAATAATTCGAAGCTTTCTTCTAGGGTGAGCGGCTTGGAAAGCGCAGATTCTTCTTCCAGTTCAAGAGCCAATTGCTGATGTTTTTGATCCAGCCCAGAGATACTGGAAAGTGCGGCAACGCCAAGCGCCTGCCCAAGATCCGAAATGAAGCGGGATTCGGTCAAAGCGCGAAGGTTGTAGTTGAGGCCAAAGGGAAGGTCCAGCAGGACACTTTTGACCTGTTCTTTGTGCTTTGGCTTAAAAACAAAAAAAAGATCGGGGTAGGAGATTAAATACATGAACACTGCACTTGCCAGGGATCGCTGTATTCCTTTGAGGTGAAGATCAGGCTCAGTGGAATAGGTATCGGGAACATAGGTTAGAGGGAACTTGACGCCGCGGCTGTCCTTATAGACGTTTGCGGTGTAAATTCTGAGCGCACTTTTCCCCCCGCCGGGTTGAGCAAAGATGGCGACTGGCTGATCAGAGAGTACGATCTCCACCGCTTTGGGGCGCACCAGATATTCCTGAAGATGAGTATCTTTTGTGCTATCGAGATGTTCGAAGGGGTCAAACGCGAAGCCAAAGGTGGAGAGCCTTCCCATTACAGATTTCATTTCCACAATTTTCGCTTTGTCATTAGAAGGAATTTCCTTTCCAACTGTTGAATACGAAAGGATTTAGATAGCAAAAGTATACATCATGGGTGCTGTTCAAGAACATTTTTGACGTCTTGTACTTCTCTTTCAAGTTTCTCACAACTATCTCACATCTCTGTATGGAGCAGTTCCAAACCTCTCCCATGGTGGGTGACTAGGTAAAGCGGTTCATTTGGATTTTCCTCGATCTTTTTTCTCAATCGCAAGATGGTCATATCCATTGCACCTCGCCACTGATCCTTATGTACCCATTTGGGATCGTCCATATCTGGCACAGTAGCTAGTTCTCCTTGAGCATAGTAATACAATTCTTCAAGGGAACATATTTCTCCTGTCCGAGCCGCGAGATATTCCAGAATTCGAAATTCCGTTGCGGAACCAATTGGAACACATTTCTTCCCCAACCAAACCTCATGGCGTTCGTGATGCAAC
>JBJKOR010000282.1:0-2205 GCA_046707185.1 Anaerolineales bacterium
CATACGCAGGATCGATGCCCTGCTCATACATCGCATGTCCCGACTCGTGCATGGTACTAAACAACGTTGCAACGGGAACATCCGGCTCAAAACGGGTCGTGATGCGAACATCATTCACGCTGAACGAAGTCTCGAATGGATGCGGTGCGCGATCCTGGCGGCCGCGCTGCCAGTCGTACCCGAAATGGGTCACCACGTCCACGCCAAAATCCCAAAGTTTCTTTTCATCAAATTTCTTATGCAGGAAAGAATCCTTCACCTGCTTTGCTTCTGTAATCTGCTTGATCAAGTCCACCTGGCGCGGACGCAGCCAATCGAAAATGGCTTTTACATCGGCAGTCTTCATGCCCGGCTCGTAATCATCGAGCAGGGTATCATAAGGATGATCGGCAGGCGGGAAGAACGAAATATATTGATGCACCATCTCGACAATTTTCTCGAGATGAGGACGAAAGATCGAGAAGTCGGATTTGCGCCTGGCCTCGACCCAGGCCTCGTGCGCTTTTGTGGCAATCACGGCGATTTCCGCCACATAGGAAGCCGGGACACGCGTCGCCTTTTCATAATCGCGCTGGGCCACGCGCAGCATCGCTTCATCATCCGAACTGAGAGCGGCGCCGCCCGAACGGAGTTCATCCAGCAACTTCCCAACCTCATCCGAAGTGAACTTTTGATGAGACAACTTCTCCAAAGTCGCAAGCTGGCTGCCGCGCGCTTCCGCCCCGGCGGGCGGCATATTCACTTGCTGATCCCAACCCAGCAAAGCGGCCGCGGAATGCAAGTCATCGACTTCAGCCATAATTTCTTTAAAACGTTCCAGTTTTTCATCCATTCAGGAATCTCCTATTGGGTATGCAGTTAGCGGTTTTTATTTTAGCACGATAAGCAGTGAACATGTATCAGCATTATTTAGTTGCCCGTTTCCCTTATTCGTTATAAAATCAGAGCCTGATGACAGATGACGAAACTCCTTTATACAAGCGGCCAATCTTTTGGGTGGTGGTTTGGGTTTTTGTACTGGCGGCCTTATATGCCTGCCAGATTTATTTCGAGCGGAACATTGGTGCCGTCTTCGGCATTGTAATCAATGCTTTGACGCTGGTCGTTCTCTTCCGGCTATGGATGGCCTTTTACGCGCAGTTTATCCTGCCAGTTCACACGCTCGACGATCGTTCCAAAATTATCAACCGTTTGCGAAGACATATGTCGAGGTCACATGGCCCGGCAATCTTTATCCAAAACGGACGCGTGATTGCCAGGGAGGGCGAACTCGAACAGCGACAGGCAGGTGTGATCTGGCTCGGTACCGCCAGCGCCGCGGTTACGCGCACCACCACAGCATACGAACAAGTGCTGGGACCCGGTGTGCACTTTACAGACGACGGTGAATATCTCGCTGGATGGCTCGACCTGCACACACAAGTCCAAAGTCTCTCCTTGAAGGAAAACGACAAACCTTTCGAAAAATTACCAGGAGATGCCGACGAAGAGGCCAGGGCCAAATATCGGGAAGTACAAGAACGCCGTGCAGCGGTCAGCGCCTTGACGCGCGATGGAATTGAGGTCATCCCGAATATCACTGTAATTTTCAAGATCGATGCTCAGGCAGCAAAAGGCGATGAGACGGGTTCGCATTTTGGGTTTGATGAAAATGCGGTTTTCAATGCCATCAGCAAGGAAGGCGTCAGTCCCGGCGCAAAGGAGCATGAACATCGCGTGGCATGGAATCAAATCCCAGCCTTGATCGCCGCCGACTTGTGGCGCGAGTACGCCGCGAAATTCACGCTCAGCCAGTTGTTCGAACCGACCCAGCCGGCCTTGCCGGAGGTTCCCCAGCCAGAACCGCCTAAAATGCCCGCCCCACCTCCGCCGCCTGCGCTTGCCAAGCCAGGGCCATTTACAACAATTCTGCGCTATTTCAACCAGAAGATGGAAAGTTCTCTGAAGACAGCGGAAGATGAGCAGAATGCCGCCCCTCCGACTCCGGCCAGAACGGCTTCCGTTTCGCAAACGGATACGCACCCCAAAACGGGTTTGCAAATCATCAACCAGATGATCCAGGGGCGTATGACCCAGGCCGTTGTACGTGTCCTCGATGAAAGCGGACGGCTGATGGAAGGGTATGCAATCAGCGATGAATTCAAAAAGCTCCAGGAGCGCGGGATCAAAGTGCTTGGTGCCAGCGTTGGCTCTTTGCGGCTGCCA
>JBJKOR010000283.1:0-2435 GCA_046707185.1 Anaerolineales bacterium
CTTCGACAACGTAATGATATACTTTTCCATTGGGTCTGGGTTCTCCTGGGATGTGGTTTTGTCCAATCCTCCCAAGGATAACCCAGATCCGCTTACCCGAATTATGAGCCTTGACACTGTACTAGTCCATACGGAGTCTTGGATATGGCCGGCAATGTTTGGGAATGGGTAAACGATTGGTATAGCGATGTCTATTATCAGAATTCGCCTTCATTAGACCCAAGAGGACCTGATACAGGGCATTCTCGCGGGCTGCGTGGCGGTTCTTGGTATGACGGTGCTGATAGCGTTCGATCCGCTGGCCGCTATGATGACAACGATCCAAAACCAGTTTCCCGATACTTAGTTGGTTTTCGTTGCGCAATGAGTGCGACACCATAACCGCCCAATTCAACCCTTTTCATTGACAACTGAATTGAGTATCATTCTGACAATCGGCGCCAGGTTTTCAAAGTCGTATTCCCCCGAATGACCCAATTGAATTTACGACAGGCGGCCTCATCCAAATCTTGAGGACATCATGTCGCATACTCAGGCACAACAGGAAAAAAATTCAGCGGCGATGACTTCCGTCATTGCCGCGATCGGACTGACCACCTTCAAAATCATCGTCGGCGTGATGACCAATTCGCTCGGCATCCTCGCCGAAGCCGCGCATTCCGCGCTCGACCTGGCCGCGGCGCTGATGACGTTCTTCGCCGTCCGCATGGCGGATAAGCCCGCGGACAAGGAGCACAATTTCGGTCACGGCAAGATCGAAAATCTATCGGCGCTGTTCGAGACCATTTTATTGCTCATCACTTCGGCCTGGATTTTTTATGAGGCGGTCGGCCGGTTGTTCTTCCGAAAAGCCGAAGTCGAAATATCGATTTGGTCCTTCATTGTGATGGGAACTTCGATTATCATCGATTTCACCCGCTCACGGGTTTTGGCGCGGGCAGCCAAGAAATATAACTCGCAGGCGCTCGAAGCGGACGCGCTTCATTTCTCGACCGATATCTGGTCCTCGAGCGTGGTCATCCTCGGCCTGATCGGCGTGACGGTCAGCCGCTTTATACCGGGACTCAGCTGGATGTCCGAAACCGACGCGGTGGCCGCGCTGGTCGTCGCGTTGATCGTGATCTTCATCAGCGGCCAATTGGGCTGGCGTACTGTCAATGCCCTGCTCGATGCCGCGCCCAAGGGCATAACCGAAAAAATCGTTGCTGAAGTCTCGAAGATGAAAGGCGTGCATGATTGTCACGCCGTGCGCATCCGGCCATCGGGCGCGTATTGGTTTGTGGATTTACACGTGACGATGAACGGTGAGCGCACGCTCAATGAAACGCACGCCATCACGGAGAAGATCGAAAAGAAAGTTCACAATATTTTGCCTGACTCGGATGTGACCGTGCACGTCGAGCCGCTGGAGATGGCGGAGAAATAACAAGTATGTCGTTGCGGCAATATCGCATCTGCAGGTTAGTTGAGATTGCCACAATGACATAGGAATGTAGTAGGTCATGCTTGCAGCACGACCTACTTTTTTATCAAGACGCCCCTTTGAGCACCCGCAATGCCCGCAATGTGACCCACTCATTCGGCTCGTGCTTCTGGCCAAAATCGAACCAGGTCTTTCCGGCATAATCGAATTCCAGCGGCCATTGACCGCGTTCATTTTGTTTTTCTCGAATGATCTCAAGCGTGTTGGATAAACGCTTGTCTCTGCCATAACCCAAACCAACCATTGCTTCGGCAAGTTGCAGCAAGTCCGTGATATAGAAAACAGGGAATCCAAACTTCCACCAGTTGCGGCTGGGTGCGTCGCCTTTGCGCGTCGGATAGGCCGCCGTCGCTGGATCGATGCCGAAGAAGAAATCCATGCCTTGCTTGATCGCTTTGCGAATCAACGGCGTTCGGGACTCCGCTGGCAGTTTGCCCAGCGCCAACATCACTTTGACTCCGCCCCAGGCGCATGGCAGGCCGTTGTTGATGCCGCAGGCAAACGTCGGCCCACACTTGAAATAATAATAGAGACGCGGCCCATCCTTCTCCCCTGCTGGTGCAATGCCATCACCCGTGACGGTACGCGCCATCCAATCGTAAGCTTTCTTCAAACGCGGATCATCGCATCCCAATTCCATCAGCGACCAACACAAATTTCCTTGCAGACAGTCTATCGTTCCCGAAGGTGCGCCGGATGTGGAGGAAGTGAATTGTCCACCTTCCGCCATATGATCCAAAAGATAATTGCAAGCCAACGCAATTCGTTTATCTTCACGAATGGACGCGCCGAGTTGCGCCAGCAAAATGATCGCCCAAACCGTGGAACGATATTTTCGGGTATAACCCGGCCCCGGCTTGACCCAATAGCCTTCCTTTTCCATGTTGGATAAAACCACTGCAATCGGTCCATCTTTGTGCGCCGCTTTGCGTGCCGATTTCAATTGTTTATC
>JBJKOR010000284.1:0-4027 GCA_046707185.1 Anaerolineales bacterium
TTGAAGAAGTTGAAAGCGATTGGTTTATGGCCCGTAATACAGAAGGCAGAAGGCGGAAAGCAGGAAGGCGCTTTGAGTGGCTTGACTTTCGTTGTTACAGGCACATTGCCAAACTTTTCGCGCGAGGGTGCCAAAGAGTTCATCGAATCGAACGGCGGCAAAGTGACCGATAGCGTATCGAAGAAAACGAGTTATCTCGTGCTTGGAGAAAATCCCGGCTCGAAGTTGGAGAAGGCAAAGTCATTGGGTGTGAAGATTATTGATGAAGATGGATTGAAGAAATTGGTCGGTTCGTAACATATCGGACAAGGTATAATCTCCCTAATCATGCGTAAAGACACTGCAAACTGGATTGCTCTCGCCGATTACGACGTTGAAACTGCACGCCATATGTTGGAGACAGCACGATATTTGTACGTGGTTTTCCTTTGTCATTTGGCTTTGGAGAAAATGCTCAAGGCACATGTCGTGGAGAAGACGCGAACCATTCCAATCAAGACGCATGATTTGATCTATCTGGTGAAGAAAAGCGAGTTGGAAATACCCGAAAACTATCTTGACTTCATCGGTAAAATCAACACAGCCAGTATTCCCACTCGCTATCCCGATGATTTGCAGCGCGCGTTGAAGGAATATCCAAAATCGGTGGCGCAAGATTATTTGGCTCAAACTCAAGAGTTACTCCAATGGCTAAGAACACACCCGAACTTAAACAAATCGTAAAACGATATCGCCTCCAACTGGAAAAAATGGGGATTCAACCGGCGCGTATATTACTTTATGGCTCACAGGCAGCTGGGATGGCGCGCGAAGGCAGTGACATTGATCTGATCGTGATTTCAGATGATTGGAAAAAATATAATCAGCGTCAGCGTTTGGAATTGCTTGGGATTGCCTCGGCTAGAATCTTGGAACCGATTCAAGCACAGGGATTTACTCCCAGCGAAATTCGAACGAAAAAAGTTCTGCCATTTTGGGAACAGATCATCAAAGAACAGGCGGTTGCAGTTTAAGAACAACGCAGACTCGGACGGCTTGTAAATTGGAAAAATCGTTAGGTGTGAAAATTGTTGATGACAGTGGATTGAAAAAGTCAGCGAAATAATGCAAGATACTTTCATCAAATGGTTTATGTCCATCAACACTTTCTTCCTCCGCCTCAGCCGCGGGCGGATTGGAAGTAAACTCGGCACGCAAACGATTTTGCTTTTGCATACCACCGGACGCAAATCGGGGCAGGAGCGCGTCATCCCGATTGCATATTTTGAGTATCAAGGCATGTATCTGATCGTGGCCTCGAATTGGGGAAAAGACAAGAATGCCGATTGGTATTTGAATCTAAGGCATCAGCCGCGCGCCATGCTGGAAGTCAACGGGAAAAGGCTTGAAGTCCAAAGCCGCGAAGCGACGGGTGAGGAATATGATCGGTTGTGGATATTCGCGACCGAGAAGCATCCGCCGTATCTGGATTATCAAAAGATGACGGCGCGCCACATCCCGATTATGGTGTTTGAACCCATTGTCATTGCGAGGAGCGCAGCGACGAAGCAATCTCCACTTTGATGGGCATCTGAGATTGCTTCGCTTCGCTCGCAATGACATCGCGCGCTACAACTGCTCGATCCGCCCATTCTCCGCCAGCCAAAGCTCAGATGCAAACTGCTCGATGAAATAGCGGTCATGCACCACCGCCAGCACCGTGCCTTTGAATTGATTCAGCGACTGCTCGAAGCGCGCCCGCGAGGGAATATCGAGATGGTTGATCGGCTCGTCGAGCAAAAGGAAGTTGCAGCCTTCCGCCACCAGCAATCCCAATTGCAAACGGGCGCGTTCGCCGTAGCTCAACTCGCGGCAGGGACGCAATGGATCATCGCCGCTAAACAGGAAGTAATGCAGGAAGTTGCGTGCTTCGGTTTCATTGAACGCGGCGACGCGTTGAACCGTTTCCAATGGACTCAAATTTGGGTCGAGCAATTCCTGCTCTTGTGCCATGTATCCAACTTTGACCGATGTGCCCAATCGCAGCTTGCCGGATAACGGATTCAACTTTCCCGCAATCGTGCGGATGAAAGTGGTCTTGCCCGCGCCGTTCGATCCGGTCAAAGCGATACGCTGACCGGCGCGAACATGAATATTGATCTCGGCCAATAAAGGTTTATCCGCTTCATACCCGACCGATAAACTTTCGGTCACCAGCACATTCCTGCTCATATCCTCCTGCGAATTGAATTCGAGCTTTAACTGCCATGAGGGTTTGGGCTTTTCGACGCGTTCATCCGAATCGAGATAACGCGCCAATTTCTTCTCGCGCGATTTGGCTTTTGCCGCGACCTTTTTGGCAAGCCTTCGCACATTCGGCTGGCGCGATGTGGTTGTGATTTCCACATGCCGGGCTTGTTCCTTCGTACGCGCAATGTCCTGCTTCATCCGCCTGATCTCGTACTCCTGATCGCGATACGCCGCCCATTGCTTATCCTGCTCCTTCAGATATTGCAAAAGATAATCCGAGTAATTGCCCGGATAGGCGCGAATGGTATGCGTTTCATCATTGAGATCGAGGATGGTATTGACCGTACGATCCAGAAACACACGGTCGTGCGAGACAATCAGCGCCGCGCCGGAAAACGAGTTCAGCCAGCTCTCCAGCCATTCCAACATCTCGATATCCAGATGATTGGTCGGCTCATCGAGCAGAAGAAGCTGCGGCTCGTCGAGCAGAATGCGCGCCAGCATCAGCCGCGTCTTCTGTCCGCCGCTGAGATGATTCACAGGCGTTTCGAGTGGAATATCTGCCAAGCCCAAAGGTGCAAGAACATCCTTCGGTTGATGATCGTTGGATGAAAGCTGATGCAAAAGCAAATCGTATTGAGCTTGGAGTTCAACATCATCCGGGTTGGCTCCCAGTGCCGCGGCAACGGAAGCGATTTCCGCTTCGAGTTCCTCCGGCTTAACGGAAGCCAGATTCAGGGCGGATTGAAGCGTCTGATCTGAATCGAATTCCATCCCCTGCGCGAGATATCCGATCCGCAAGTTGGGAAGCGTGTGCATCACGGATCCTGAATCAGGCGATTCGATTCCCATCAGGATGCGCATCAACGTGGATTTGCCGCAGCCGTTCGGGCCGATCAGCCCAATGCGTTCGCGGTTCGAGATGCTGAATGAAATGTCGTCGAGAATGGTGTAGATGCCGTAGGATTTTTTAATGTGGTGTGCAGTAAGCATGAAGTCTCCTGTAGAAAACGAAAACCGAGGGCGCGTGCCCCCGGCTGTGGAATCATCACAGCGGGCAGGTTGCCCGGAACGCGTGAAGGTCTACAGGGAAACTATCATTACTTCTGCTCCTTATCCAATTGCGAATTTATTATATCATGCCGAATTGACAGATGAATGCCTCTCGGCTACACTAAGCCGAGTTATTTTACGAAGTACTGCGTACTTATTAAATTCAAAACCCTGTTTTCATCTTTCCTTGGTCCATTTTTATCCAGAGATTTAAACGGGGAACAGCAGGAGCCGATCATGGATTTCAACATAGATGATAGTGTCTCGCGCCGCGTTCAAGCTTTCGCCGAACGCTACGCACAAGCAAAAGCCAACGATTTATATTACTACAACCAACCCATCGAAGAATTGCGCGGCGGTGCCAGGGTTTTGGTGCGCGGCCGCGAAATGGGAATGTACGCCTCGTACGGTTATCTCGGATTGCTCAATCATCCGCGCATCAATGAAGCGGCACGCAAAGCCGTCGATAAATTCGGAACCGGCACGAACGGAGTCCGAACGCTGGCCGGTTCGCTGACGATTCACAACGAGCTTGAAGAGACCATCGCAAATTTCAAACACGCCGAGGCGGCCATCACGTTCACGTCGGGATATGTCACCAACCTGACCGTCATCTCGACCTTGATGGGACGCGGCGATTATGTCCTGTCCGATAAACTGAACCACGCTTCCATCGTCGACGGATGCCTGATGTCAGGTGCAGAGTTCCGCCGATTCAAACACAATGATATGGCCGATTTGAATC
>JBJKOR010000285.1:0-2420 GCA_046707185.1 Anaerolineales bacterium
ATCCGTTTCCAGTTCCTGGGTGAGTCGATTTAGCTGGTCTTTGACCGATTGTGGAATCTGCCGATCGAGATCATGGAACGGCGCAAGCTCGATTTGACCGAAGTAATTTCCAGAGGGCAGTTGATTGGAGCGCGCCATCCGCATCAATTCGCGGACCCCGAGGCGGACATCGTTCACCGCACTGGATACCAGCCTCGAGCGAATATCCGTTAAATCGTTGTATTGATCCGTTTCCGATCCGATCACGTACGCGCCTTGTTCCCCGGCAGTCTCCAGCGCGGCATTGGCTGTATTGCCTCCGGCCGCGAAGATGACATCCGCACCATCGTGGACGGCTTTCAACGCGGCCTGGGTTCCCCAATCGGTGTCGTTGAACAGGTATTGATTCGATCCGGTGCGATAAATTGCTTTGGCATTCACATTCGGATTGATATATTTTGCACCGGCCTTGAAGCTGTCGCAATAGCGCCGCATGGAATCGATGAACGCGGCTTCACAGATGGCGGTGACATCGTTGGTCTGTGTGATCGAGGCCGCCAACGCGCCTGCCAGGAATCCGCTGCGCTCTTCATGGAACACGAGGCCAGTCAGGTTTGGATAGTTGGCATCCTGTGTCTGTTCGACGCCGATGAATTTTATCTTTGGATGCTTCAACGCGGCGTAAATGGTTTCGGTGTTCAGCGAAGCGCCGACCGTGATGATGACGTTGTATCCATCCTTGATGAACACCCGGATGTTGGCATCCTCGTCGCGCGAGTCCACGGTCTGGATATAGTCGATGCGATCCACAAACCCTTCGGCTTTTGCGTCCTGCAGCCCGAGCCAGGCTTGTTGATTGATGCCTTCGTCGATCGATCCGGAAGCCGTGACCAGACCCACACAAATCACATTTGGACTGGCACAATTGGGCAGACGCGGCGCACAGGCAGGAAGCAGGAGAACAGTGATCAGTGAAAGAGTAATCAGCAGAGATGTCGCCGCGCGTGAACGGAGCGGAGTGCGATGACTTCGCGAAGCACTCTGCGGGCTGTCATCGCCCGTCTGCGACATCTGGAGATGCCGCACTCCGTTCAAAATCGTGGGCGGCACGCGATAGATCATTTTCGATTTTTAATTTTTTCCAGCAGCTTTTTATCCGCTTCGCTCAATTCGGCTTTCTCCAATAAATCCGGTCGGCGCTTGAGCGTGCGGCGCAGGGATTGTTCACGCCGCCATTGATCGATCTTGGCATGATCGCCGGAGAGCAGAACTTCGGGAACGCCCCAGCCGCGAAATTCGGGCGGACGCGTGTAATGCGGATATTCGAGCAAGCCTGAAGCGTGCGAGTCGTCTGTTGCGCCATCGGGATCGCCGAGCACGCCGGGGGTGTGGCGTGAGATCGCATCGATCAGAATCAGCGCGGGGATTTCGCCGCCGGTCAGCACGTAATCGCCGATGGAAATTTCATCGGTGACCAGGTGCGCGCGGATGCGTTCATCCACGCCCTCGTAGCGGCCACAGATCAAAGCAATCTTTTCATTGGCTGAAAGTCCCTGCGCAATCTGTTGGTTGAAAACGCGTCCCTGTGGAGTCAATAAAATGATGGGGCAATCCGCATTGGGTCCGAGAATCGATTCGACGGCTTCAAAGACCGGATCGGCTTTCATCACCATCCCGCCTCCGCCGCCGTACGGAATATCGTCCGTGGTGTGATGCTTGTCGTGCGTATAATCGCGGATGTTGTGCACGTTCACGCGAATCAATTCGCGCTGACGGGCGCGCTGTAAGATGCTGCTTTCGAGATAGGGCGGAAAGACTTCGGGCAGGAGCGTAAAGACTTCGAATTGCATAGGGTGATTCTAGCATATTAGCGATTGGCGTTTAGCGGTTAGCTTTTAGCCATTAGCTTTTGGCGAACGGACGTCATCTATGAGATAAAATATCACGTGGATCGACTTTGGAAGGAGTTTGTATGAATCGAAATCGAAGGATATTTTTTGCTGTTGTATTGGTGATCACTTTGTCCGCTTGCAGCGCGTTGGCCGCCCCGACAATGACCCCCACCGCTGCTCCAACTTCTACCAGCGCACCGACTGCGACCGCCGTTCCGCTTTATCAGCAAGTGACGGTTTCCACCACGAACTTCAACGATTCGGGAACCTCACCGGCTTACAAGATTACCGCTCAAATTCCCACCATTACAAATAACAATGACCCGCGTGCCCTAGCTTTCAATTCCGAGATGAATAACTTTGTCCAGCACCTGGCAGACGATTTCAAAAAGAACATGGCCTCGATGGGGCCGCCGCCGATTCAAGCGACCAGCTATTTGGATGTTAGCAACCAAGTGGTTTCACCCATTGGAAATATATTGAGCATCAAATATCAGACCGAGGGATACATCGCGGGCATGGCGCACCCGTACCATCTTATGTATTCGT
>JBJKOR010000286.1:0-1352 GCA_046707185.1 Anaerolineales bacterium
TGGCCCGACATGGAAGCTGTGATGCGCGAGCGCGGGATACCGTTATATTCGCTCGAATCAAAACATGCCTTGAGAGGCTTCGACCTCATCGGCTTTTACCTACCCTACGAAACACTCTACACCAACACGCTCAACATCCTTGACCTGGCTGGCATCCCTGTTCGTTCCGCGGATCGCGGCGACTCCCATCCCATCGTTATCGCGGGCGGACATGCCGCCACCAATCCCGAACCGATGCACGCCTTCATCGACGCGTTCGTGATCGGCGAAGGCGAGGAAGTGATTCACGAGATCATTGATGCCGTAAAAAAACGCAAAGAGCAAAACGCAACACGCGAAGAAACGTTGATCGCGCTGGCGCATATTCGCGGCGCATATGTTCCCAAGTTTTATGAAGTTCATTATTTGGATGATGGTACCATCGAACGCGTCGAGCCATTGATTAAAGGGATCGCCAATCCGATTGTCAAGCGCATCGTGGCACAAATGCCTCCCGCGCCGACCAAGTTCATCGTGCCGAACATCGACGTGGTGCATAACCGCGTCTCGGTGGAGATC
This sequence comes from Anaerolineales bacterium, assembly GCA_046707185.1. Lineage (GTDB taxonomy): Bacteria > Chloroflexota > Anaerolineae > Anaerolineales > Villigracilaceae > Fen-1038. The sequence continues at coordinate 559 of JBJKOR010000286.1, forward strand.
ATGCGCGGCTGCACGCGCGGCTGCCGATTCTGCCAGGCGGGCATGATCACGCGCCCGGTGCGCGAGCGAAGCGTAGATGAGATCGTGGATGCCGCCGAAGCCGCGGTCAATGCAACGGGCTTCGAAGAGCTGGCGCTGCTCTCACTATCTTCATCTGATTTCTCTTATGTTGTTGAACTGGTCAATAAAGTCAGCGAACGTTTCCAAGGGCGCAAGTTGACCATCTCTTTGCCGTCGCTGCGAATCGAATCGGTTTCGATCGATCTGATGGACAAATTACGCGAGCACTATTCCGGCGGGTTCACGTTGGCGCCGGAGGCCGCCACCGAACGAATGCGGCGCATCATCAACAAATATATTTCCGATGAAGACATTCTCAACACCACGCGCGAAATCTATCGCCGCGGCTGGACGACGATCAAGCTCTATTTCATGATCGGCCATCCGTCGGAAACGCTGGACGATGTAAAAGCCATCGCTGATTTATGCAAGCGCGTGATTCATGAAGGCCGCAAAGTCGCAGGTATGAAAGTCAAATTGCACGCAGGCGTCAGCACGTTCGTACCCAAACCGCAGACGCCATTCCAATGGGTTTCGGTGGACACGCGCGAAAGCATCCTCGCCAAGCAGGAAATACTCAAGCGCGAGTTGAAAGATCGCAACATCAAATTAAGTTGGAATGAACCGGATGACACCTTGCTCGAAGCGTGGCTTTCGCGCGGCGACCGTCGCATGGCAGAAGTGATTTATTCCGCATGGAAAAACGGGACGAAGTTCGATGCCTGGCATGAGCA
>JBJKOR010000287.1:0-5006 GCA_046707185.1 Anaerolineales bacterium
CGTAAGAAGTAATCACTTGTATAATCATACCTTTGGCTCTAGAGAGAATTAAGGAGTATCTCATGAAAGTTTCACCATCTGTTCGCAAACGTTGTGCCAAGTGCCGCATTGTTCGGCGCAAGGGTCATCTCTATGTAATTTGCGAAAATCCTAAACATAAGCAGCGACAGGGTTAATTATGGCAAGAATTGAAGGTGTTGACCTGCCCCGCAACAAGCGGGTTGAAGTCGGCCTGACGTATCTTTTTGGCGTTGGGCCTACGCGTGCCAGGGAAATCCTGGCGGCGGCCAAAGTGAATCCGGATACGCGCGTCAAGGATTTGACCGAATCCGAAGTCACGGCGATGCGCGAATTTATTACGAAAACCTATAAAGTCGAGGGCGATCTGCGCCGTGAGCAGCAAATGAATATCAAGCGGTTGATCGAAATCGGCTCGTATCGTGGTCTGCGGCATCGCCGCAACCTGCCTGTGCGCGGACAACGCTCCCGCACGAATGCCCGTACCCGCAAAGGCACGAAGAAGACGGTTGCCGGACGCGGACGCAAGCGCGGCGCGACCAAGAAATAAAAATAGGAGTGATGATCTATGCCTCAGAGTGTACGCTCCACACGCCGCCGCTCATCGGGCGGCGCTAAAAAGGGAAAGCGCAATTTATCTTCTGGACAGGTGCATATCTTTGCATCGTTCAATAATACGATTGTAACGGTTACCGACTCCGATGGGAATACGGTGGCTTGGGGTTCTGCCGGATCAGCGGGCTTCAAAGGCTCGCGCAAGAGTACGCCGTTTGCGGCGCGTCTTGCGGCGGAACAGGCGATCAAAGCGGCCCAGCAATTGGGAATTCAGGAAGTGGACCTGTTCGTTAAAGGTCCCGGCCCGGGACGCGAAAATGCGATTCGTGCAGTCCAATCCATGGGCTTGAAAGTCCGCTCGATGTCGGATATCACACCCGTTCCGCATAACGGTTGTCGGCCTCCGAAAAAGCGCCGCGTGTAATTTAGTCGAGGTAGTGAATTATGGCAAAAACATTGAGTCCGGTTTGCAAACTCTGCCGGCGTGAAGGTGAAAAACTTTATTTGAAGGGCGAGCGTTGCTTTACGGCAAAGTGCGCATTCGAGAAGCGCAGTTTTGCGCCCGGCCAGCATGGCAAGACTTCAGGGCGCGGCGGAGGCGCGAATCGTTCGGGTCAATCCGATTTTTCGCGGCAATTGCGTGCCAAGCAAAAAGCGCGCCGCATCTATGGCGTGTTGGAGCGGCAGTTCCGACGTTATTATGAGGCGGCCTTGCATCGCCGCGGCCTGACCGGTTTGAATCTGCTTCAGATTCTCGAATCCCGCCTCGACAACGTGATCTTCCGTCTGGGATTTGCATCCAGCCGTTCGCAGGCCCGCATGTTGGTGACCCACGGTCACTTTACGGTCAATGGCCGCCGCACGGATGTTCCTTCCATGCTCTTGGATCAGGGCGATGAAATCACGGTTCGCGAAGGTTCACGCGACCTGAATTACTTCAAGGCATTGTCAGATCTTGTCGAGAAGCGCACCTCGCCGGCTTGGCTAAATCGTGACAGTAAGAATATGACTGGAACGGTTTCCCGACTTCCAGAGCGCGTGGAAATTGACGGCAGTCTTAGTGAACAGCTTATTGTTGAATACTACTCGCGCCGTTAGTCTTTGGCCGTGTGGGAGTGAGCGAATGAATCAGAACCGTTCTTCACTCGTTGTCTTTCTGCTATTACAAGGGAGAGGTGAACTGTGACGGGTATTTCGAATATGGTCATGCCGAAGATCGAGCGCGAAGCGGAAGCTCGAAATTATGGCAAATTTGTAATCAGTCCACTGGAGCGCGGTTATGGCGCAACTCTGGGCAATGCGTTGCGCCGCGTCCTGCTTTCATCCCTGGATGGCGCGGCGATCTCATCCATCCGCATCGGCGATGTGCTGCATGAATTCAGTGACATCCCCGGTGTGCGCGAAGATGTCATTCAGGTGACTTTGCAGATCAAGCAAATTCGCCTCAAACTGGACGGCGTGGACAGCACCCGTATGAACCTGCAGGTGCGCGGTGAAGGTACAGTCACTGCCGCTGACATTGTCGCTCCAGCTGAAATCGAGATTGTCAACCCGGAACTGTATTTGTTCACCGTTGATAATCCCAAGACAAAGCTGGATATCGAATTCACGGTCGAACGTGGACGCGGCTATTCGCCCGCCAACGAGCGCAGTGAACATCTGCCGATTGGTGAACTTCCGGTGGATGCCATCTACAGCCCGGTCAAGCGCGTCAATTGGGAAGTGACTTCGGCGCGCGTGGCCCAGAGCACGAACTACGACAAACTCGTCCTCGAAATCTGGACGGATGGAACCATTTCACCGGAGCGCGCCCTCAGCACATCTGCCAAGTTGATCATCGATCATCTGCGCATGATTGCAGGCGTCAATGAAGAAATGTTGGCGGTCCCGGTGGAGCACGAAGTCGGTGTGAACCGCCTGTCGAGTGAATTGGCGGAAACGCCGGTCGAAGCGCTGGACCTTTCCGTGCGCGTCTTCAATTCGCTGAAGCGCACCGGCATCACCACGGTCGGTGATGTGCTGGAACTTCTCGATAAAGGCGAATCGGCGGTGATGTCCATCCGCAACTTCGGTGAAAAGAGCCTGGATGAACTGCGCCAGAAGATGCATGAAAAAGGCTTCTTAAAGGATGAACAATCTTCGGAGTAATGAGAGATGCGACATAATGTAGCAGGTTATAAACTGGATCGAACCAGCGGTGCTCGGACTGCCCTGCGCCGGAATTTGATGAAGCAATTCTTCGAGCACGAACGAATTCACACCACCAGGGCCAAGGCCGCCGCGATTCGCGGTGAAGCGGAACGCATCATCACGATTGCGCGCAACAGCGCCGATGGCAGTGATGCCCAGAAAGTTGCGGCTCGCCGACTCGTGGCATCGAAGCTTGGCGATAATCGTGTGATCAAGCGTGTCTTCGATGAAATCGCCCCGCGTTTTGCAAATCGCAACGGCGGGTACACGCGGATGATGAAGCTCGGCCCGCGCCTCGGCGATTCGGCGGAGATGGTGATCCTCGAGCTTGTAGAGGAATAGAGATTACAAGTAGAGACTAGTAACTACTTGCCATTCTCTAGTCTCTGATATGGAACGTTACAAACTGATCCTTGCTTACGACGGCGCTGAATTTTCAGGAAGCCAGCGTCAGGCGCGGCGACCGAGTTGCATTGACCGGACACGCAACGACCCTGGGCTTGTCGAAGGGGAGACGAAGCGGAAGTCGAAACGCAAATCGGAACCGCGCACGGTTCAAGGCGAACTCGAGAAGGCCTTGCTCAAACTTGTCTGGTCCGGTCGTTCTGTGACTTTGGCCGGGCGCACCGACACCGGAGTTCATGCTTCGGGACAAGTGGCTGCCTTCGATTTCGAGTGGAGTCATGGCAACGAGAAATTACGCGATGCATTGAACGCCAACCTGCCTTTCGATGTTGCCGTAAAAGATGTCGAAGTTGCAGATGCCAAATTCCATCCGCGTTTCGATGCAAAGTCACGGCTGTATTGCTACCGTTTGTTTTGCCATCCGGTCCGCGACCCGTTACACGAGAAGATGGCATGGCGTGTGTTTCCTGCCTTCGATGATGGTGTGCTCCTTGATGCTGCCCAAGTCTTTTTGGGACAACACGACTTTTCGGCATTTGGCTCGTCGTCACGCGCAGAAAGCTCGACGACGCGCACGGTCATGTCGTCAGAGTGGACCAAGGTCGATGACGAGTGGCAGTACGAAGTCCGGGCCGATGCGTTTTTATATCGCATGGTGAGACGACTGGTCTTTGTTCAAGTCGCCGCCGCGCAAGGAAAATGTTCGAAAGAAATCGTGGTCAAGGCTTTGGCAAATCCGCGATTCAAAAATGAAATTCCCGCGGGATTGGCTCCCGCACATGGATTGACTCTGGTCGAAGTAAGTTATTAAGTTGAGATTGTCACGCTGCAGAGAACGCGGCTCGCAATGACATGATTGAAACGGAGATTGAAAGTGTACAAATCGTATTACCCAAAAGAGAGCGAGATCGAGCGCAAATGGTACGTGGCAGATGCCGACGGACAGAACCTGGGCCGCTTTGCGGCGAAGGTGGCGCGCGTTTTATTGGGCAAGCATAAGCCGAGCTTCACACCCGGTGTGGAGATGGGCGATTACGTGGTGATCGTGAATGCCGAGCGCATTACCGCCACCGGCACGCGCACCCATCTCAAGTTGGATACCAAGACTTATCACCACGTTTCGGGTTATCCGGGCGGCATGAAAACCGTCACGATGCGAACCCAATTGCGTGAGCATCCGGATCGAGTCCTGCGCGCCGCGGTGTGGGGCATGTTGCCTCATAACAAAATGGGTCGTTCGGTGCTGAAACGCCTGAAGATCTATGCTGGCCCGGAACATCCGCATGCGTTACAGAAGCCGGAATCGTTAAAATAACCAGATGTCATTCTGAGCCTTCGCACTGAGCGGAGCGCAGCGAAGTCGAAGGGGAAGCGAAGAATCTTGATTGGCGAACAACGAGACTCTTCGGCCGCAAGGCCTGCCCTGAGCTTGTCGAAGGGAACGTTCCCTCAGAGTGACATGGTGACTTATAGAAAGGAATTGCACTCATGGCTGTTCAATATTACGAAGGTGTCGGTCGCCGCAAGGAAAGCATTGCCCGAGTCCGTTTGATGAGCGGAAGCGGAAAATTTGTGGTCAACCAAAAGGAAGCCGCAACCTATTTTCCGCGCCTCGGTGATCTCAATGCGATCTTGCAGGCGTTCAAGGCCTGTGGACAGGAAGCCAATCATTATGACGTCACTGTGACCGTGAATGGCGGCGGCGTGACCGGCCAGACCGATGCGGTGAAACTTGGTTTGGCGCGCGCCCTCGTCAAGCTCAATGGTGACTGGATATCTTCGCTGCGCAAGTATGGCCTGCTGACGCGCGATGCCCGCGTCAAGGAACGCAAGAAGCC
>JBJKOR010000288.1:0-3660 GCA_046707185.1 Anaerolineales bacterium
TTGCTATTAATTTGAAAGAACGTTGCTATAAAATATTCTTCACCAAATACAACTCGCCGCGCTCGAAGCCGCGCTCCAGATAATATTCCCGCGTTCCGATGGCGGAGATTACTGCCATCTTTTTGAATCCATTTTCCTTTGCGATTCGTTCTGCTTCTTGAAGCAGGTTCGTTCCCAAGCCCGCGTGCTGCGCCGCGCCGATCTTTTCCGCGCCAACCGGCAGCGATTGTCCGTAAACATGAACTTCACGGATCAAGGCCGCGCCATCCAGATCGTTCAATTGAGTCTGCGGCGCAACTTTGGATGGCAGCGATAAACGAATGAAACCAGCCAGCTTGTCATCCGGCGTGACATACGAGATGAAATGTTCTTCGGCGTAGTCGGCGTGGTAAACCAGATCATCCAGTTTGAGCAAAGCCGGATCGACCGGTTTGCCCCTGACCTCGCGGCAGCGGATGCAATCGCAATGTGTGCCGCGCCGCTTCATTTCGTTGTGGACATCTTGTCTCAAGCTTGTGCGGCGATTGCCTTCGACGACATTCGTGGACGGAATATCACGTACGACTCGGTTCACGCGGCAATAACGCGGAATGGTGGTTTTGACATCCGCGATCAAATCGATCAGTTGTTCAGTCGTATAGGGAATGAACTCGCCGCGCTTCCAATATTCATAAAGCTCTGCATTGGCCAATAATTGATTTGGATAGATTTTGATTTCGTCGGGACAGAATCCCTGCCACATGCGTGCAAAATCTTCCCGATCCGATTCGGGAGTCGCGCTGAGCAGATTCGGCATCCAGTGCAAGACGATCTTGAATCCCGCCGCGCGCAGCAAAGCCGTTGCACGCCGCGTGCGTTCGACATCGTGTCCGCGCTTGTTTAGGTCAAGGATGTGATCGTCGAAACTTTGTGCGCCCATTTGGACTTTGGTTACGCCCAGATGTCTCAACCAGCGGATCTCATCCGGCGTGATTTCATCGGGCCGCGTTTCGATCACGAGTCCAACGTTGCGATGTGGAGCGGATTCGTTCAATGCATGTGCTTCTTCTAATTTGCCCCCCTCCGTCTCCCCCCAAATACGACCGAGTCGTATTTGGGGGGAGTGTCCCGACCGAAGGGAGTGGACGAGGGGGGCATTCATGGCATCGAAACAACGCTTTACAAACCATTCCTGGTAATCGCGTCGATACGAACTCCACGTGCCGCCCAGGATCAGTAATTCGATTTTGTCGGTGGGATGTCCCAGCGAGTCCAAGGCTTGGATGCGCGACTTCACCTGTTTATATGGATCGAAATCATGTTCGAGTCCGCGCATCGCGCCCGGTTCATCGGCCAGATACGATTTCGGCATCCGGACGTCCGTGGGGCAGAAGATGCATTTGCCGGGACACGGATACGGCTTGGTCAGAACGGTGACAGTGGTCACGCCCGAGAGTGTGCGCATCGGCTTCATCCGCAGGCGTTCGAGCAGGCGCGCATCCGCTTTGATTTCGTGGTTTTGCACCATCTCGTGATAGGCGGCCACCAGCACGTACTTGCCGAGATACCCGCCGCCTTGAAGCGGATAGCGGCGCAGGGTGTCCATCACTGCGCGGCCGTTGCGGATTTCATCGAGCGCTTGACGCGCCAAGGCCATCCATTCGGGCCGAATGGTGTGAGTCGAAACCCATTCTTCCTGTTGGGGCGATCTCATAATCTTAAAATTATACCCGTTAAAATCATCATATGAACGCAAAAATTACGCAGCAATTATTGGATTTGAATCGCCGTTTCTACACGGAACATGGCCGCGACTTTTCCGCGACGCGCGGACGTTTGCAGCCCGGCGTGTTACGCGTGATCGAATCGCTGCGCGGCGATGAATCGATTCTCGATTTGGGATGCGGCAACGGTGAATTGGCGCGGACCTTGTCGCGGCGCGGCCAGCGCGGTTCGTATCTGGGCCTCGACTTCAGCCTGCCGCTGCTCGATGAAGCGGAGCGTGAGCCTTTTGCCTTTCCCGTTCAATTTGCACAAGTTGATTTGACCTCGAATAACTGGCATGTCGTTGCGAGGAATGTCGAAGACATGACGACCGCGCAGCTCACGCAGTACGCCGCAGGCGATGCCTTTGGCAAGCAATCTCCGCTAACATTCAAACAGGAGATTGCCACGCCGCCTACGGCGGCTCGCAATGACATGTTTGATAGTGTTTTTGCCTTTGCCGTTCTTCATCATATTCCAAGCAATGAATTACGGTTGCAAATTGTTCAGAAGATTCATGAACTATTGAAGCCCAGTGGAATCTTCGTTCATTCCAATTGGCAGTTTCTCAACAGCGAAAAGCAGAAAGCCAGAATTCAATCGTGGGAAAGCATTGGCTTAACGGAATCAGATGTGGATGCCAATGATTACCTGCTTGATTGGAAGCGCGGCGGGCGCGGCCTGCGCTATGTACACCATTTCGATGAATCAGAATTGGCAGAGTTGGCGAAAGCAGCTGGTTTTGAAATCCTAGAGACCTTTTATTCCGACGGCGAAAATAAAAGATTGAGCATCTATCAGACATGGCAAGCAATATGACTTGATTTAACGGGGATGGAAATTCCTTGAACGAAGATGATATGGATGAAAACGTTCATTCATCATCTTGGAGAATGCAAACATGAATCAAAAGGTAAAGAAAGCGTTTCTCCTTGGAACAGTTCTGGCCCTGCTATTTATATTCCGTGTTGTGAACGCACAACAACCGACACCAACATCATCGCAACCGCGCTTTACTCCGGCAGATGTGATCAACGCGGTGAACAACTTACGTCTCTCTCACGGTCTTACGCCGTTGGCAGCGCATCCAGTACTGATGGAAATCGCGCAAGCTGAGGCAAGTGGTATTGCATCCGGTGGCGCAGGACATTGGCGACCACGCAATCTGACGCTTGGACAATGGATGCTGTCATTGGGTTATCCGCTCTCGGGCGATCTATCGCTGGATGGTTATCGCTCTGAGAACTGGCTGAGTGTACCCATGGATGCCAGCGCCAATGATGTCGTACAAATGTGGCTGGGCGATGCGGAACATACCAATACCATGCTTTCCCCAGATCGTAGTGATATCGGCGCGGCGGTTACTCTTGATCAAGATGGAAACGTGGTTTGCGTGATCGAAACGGCACTGCAAACTTCCAGCGGGAAAATGCAATATGACGCGTATGCGATTCTGACAGGCATCCCGCAAACACAAGTCGCGTACTCTGCGATGTCAACGGAGGCTGCCAAAAATGGATTGTCCCTCGGATACATGATGCCGATCAAGCTGAGCACGGCGCAACCGAACGGCGATGTTTATCATGTCGTGCAATATGGGCAAACGTTGTGGAGCATTGCCATCGCGTATCACACCACGGTCAAGCAAATTCAATCATTGAACAATCTCTCTTCGATTGTGATTGTTGATGGACAGAAGTTATTGGTGCTCAAAGGTGGCACGCAACCCGTTGCAACTGTCAACACAACCGGAACACCTCCTCCACCAACAATCTCTGCCGCGCCTTCCGTGCAATTTCAGACTCCCACCCATCGGCAGACTCCCGCGCCAACAAAGGAACTTCCTACACAATATAGTAAAGCGGATATGCTCAGTTTTGGCGCGATCCTGATTGCTGCTTTATTCTTAGGCGGGTT
>JBJKOR010000289.1:0-4034 GCA_046707185.1 Anaerolineales bacterium
GAGACAATCTGACGGTCCTGCCAGAGCAACTGGGCAAACGCACCGATCAAAAGCGAGAGCCCCGTCCAGAGCAATACAAGTTTAGGCAGGTACACAAACATCGTTGAAACTCCCAACTTCCACTGCCAAACATACGTAATGAGAACTGAAGAATTCAACCAACTGCTACTGGTGAGGATGTCCGTCCATTGGAGAAACTGGTGTGGTGCCAGTGCATTGAAATATTCAGAAATAACAGCATAACCCAGAACGCCCGAGATGAGCAATGAGGCTGTAAAAGCTTCAAACAAGCCAATCCCGAAAATTCGCCAAGTAGTTCGTAATGAGCGAGCTGCGGGTGCATTTGCCTGTGCCAATTTGTTCTGACTTCCATAATTTTCATGATTTTTCTCGGCTGGAAGAGGAAGGAGGCGTGTGGTCTTATGGATGTCCACAAAAAAATAAAGGAAAGAGCCAGCATAGGCAGCAAGACAGAGCAACAGCCAATTTCCCCAACCGAGATTGAGCGTAATATCCCATGCCGAACTTCCAACAAGAATTGAAAGCCCTACGATAACGGAGCCTAATAGACGAGGAAAGAACAACTCAATGTAATCCAGGCCTTGTTTCCGAAGCAGGCGAGATATGACAATAACGCTGCCGGAAATACCAAGCAAAAGGATACCTGCCGAAAGCGCTGCGGATATGATGAAACCTGTCAACAAGAGCCAGGCTTGAGACGGCCATAAACCAGGTAGAAGGGTCATAAAGGTAATGACCAGGGCGGCTGCGGCGTATAAGTGAGGCTTCCTGTAAAAGGAAAGAATGCCTCGCAAAAGGATGTCTCCCTTGTCACCTGCAAAGTTCCAGAGTTCGATGGCATGAAATATATCGTAACGGCCTAGATAATATTGGGTCATCGCACTGGCTACTGCGGATAAGCGCGGTGCATTTTGACGGTTCTTTTCCGCGTCCTCCTTGAGATTATGCATAATATCCACGAACAATTCATTCTTGGAGTCCGCGCTTATCGCATTACTGATAAAAATCTGCTCCAAATAGAATTTCTGTTCCTCAACATCTATTTCCTCGTTTTTGACCAGCAAAGCACATAATGCGGGAATGGATGTTCTGCGAAAGCGAATCAACTGAGCGTCCTGGGACTCCTCCAAAAACCTGATCAGAGCTTTCAACAAACCTGCATAACCCTGCATGCAATAGGATGCATCGGCTCGGGAATTTGAAGTATGTGTTTGGTAATATACGATTTCATCCAGCAAATCCAGGTTGGGAAGAATTTTCAGAGGTAGTTCAGCAGGCCACTCGCAAAAAGCAAGGTGCCAATAGCGCCACCATTCATGCGTACCTTCTTTGTTCCACTCTTCATTAGGCAGACGGATTGGAAAGACTGTTGGCGTGAGATGATTTATTTGAAGCGTAAGCGAAGTAGTTGCAGGTTGGACTAGGAAATTGAAATCGATGTTTGAAATTAGTGCACACTGTATTGCGGCCAATAAGGCAGAATTTTCATTTCGCGGCGAGGAGCGAAGTATGTTTGCCAATGCGCTTAAGACCTTTAAAAAGGCAATTTGAGTGAATTCTTTGTTATCTTCTTCAGGAAACTGGCATTCCACAAGTTCTTGATGAGACATAGCTTGCAATTGCAAAAACTGTTTTGGCTTCTCCCTGATCCACTTTTTTAGTGCAGCCTTCCAACATTCAATTGTGTTCTCCGGGACGCGCAAGTGGAACAAAAGCTCTTGGGAGTTACCCAGCAAACGGCATTCGATGCGATCGCTTCCAGAATGAACAACGAATTCCATTTTGTCTCCTCCCCACTAAAACCCTCGGTTGCGCAATTCTTCCCGGCTCACTTCGATCACTTCGCCCTGACCGCCCGCCCAACGATCTTTTCTTCTCTCCAATCGTATAAGAATATCCCTCAGATACTTCTGCACCTGCTCTTCAAAACGCGGCCAACGATGCAGCCATTCTGGTAACAACCCAATCCGAAAGCGATAGCTATTATCATCCTGAATCAGGTAACCTCTTGTAACCAATTCCTGGGCTGCCGCTTTTATTTCAGTACCTAATGTCTGAATCTCTTCCAAACTCAGATGTCCATTTCTTTGTGCAAGAAGCAAAATGACAGTTCTGGCAACATCATCCCAATGTTTTTGATAAATATGCACCCAAGTATCTGAGATACTCACCAAGGATTTCGCTTTGGCCGACTCCAGCCGTGCTTCGCCCGCAGGCAATTGCACCAGATGATAAAGCAGTGATTTTACAAAATATGGCCACTGGCCAGAGAGAGTAGATAGTTGATCAATTTCCTGCTCGCTTATCTGCGTGTCTATACCCGCAATATTAGAAACCATTCCGTGCAAATCTTTATCTGGAAAAGGATTAAGACGAAGTGTTTCAGAACGAGAAGCCAAAAGTGATGTGCGTCCTACCTCGATCCGATTTATTTCTCTTGCCGTCATCAAGATGATTTTAACAGGAAGTGAAGATGTCTCAACAAGCATACTCACTAATCCAATGAGCATACTCCTTTGAGAAGAATCGGTAACTTGTTCCAAAATAATACTATCGAATTCATCGATTCCGAAAACAAAAATTTTTTCTGGGTAGAGGCCCGCTATTTTAGTAAGTACCGCACTAAATTCTGAAACCGCATGAACTGTTTTAAAGGATTCCCATAATTCTTTGTCATCTATCGCCAGAGCATGGTAGAGGCCGGAAAGCATTTCCAACATCAATTTTTCCACAGAATCGATTGCTGCCCAAGGAACTTCAACTGAGACGAACTGCTCCACGTTCTTGACCTTGTCAAGCAAGAGTTTAAGCATTGAAGTCTTGCCCGCCCTTCGTTCACCAACTAAGATCAGAGCTTTTCGGGTTTCCAAAGAGAGAATTAGTTGCATCGATTGTTGATAGATTCCATCTCGGTCAAAGAAATCTTTTTCTACTTTCTTCTTCAGTTGGGGGTGGTAATAGGGTTGATCGTGCCAGACGGCTTCTGCGAATTTCACTTTGAGATGAATAAGGGGTTGTGTCATTTCATTACCTCAGTCAGTGCCTTGTGTACGAGTTCGAACCAGGGTTACATCCTTCATGCGAAAGCCGCGGTTGCGCAATGTCTCCAGGTATTTCGGAGGCTTTTTATCGTCGCGGATTGCACTGCGGACACGGTAGATCAAGGCATCTAGACCCTGCTCCGTAGAGACGTATGTTTCGCCATAGACGTGCGTAAAGAGTTCCTCGCGTGGAACCACACGACCCACGTTTCGCGCGAGATACACCAGAGCGCGGAACTGCAGGTCAGAGAGATTTTCGGTGATTTTCTCCCCATCCACATATATTTGGCTGGTGCTCAAGTCAATACAAATGCCAAGGAGCACAATCTCCGCTGCCAGCTCGTCAGTTTCTGATTTCCCTACAAAAAGGTCGGGGATCTTCAAACGTTCAGCCTCCAGTTCGAAGAGTGTCCAGTTCTTTAGCCATTCGCCCATCAATGCCATGCGCAGGCGATACCCACCATCGGATTGCTGGATTAGATAATCACGCTCGCACAATTGCCTGGCTGCTGTGCGCAATTCGACTTTATTTCGAGGGATTTCGTGTCCCAACAGGGTATAGTTATCCTTAGTAGCCAGCCACAATAATAGATACCGTTCAAAATCAGTAAGATAGTTATTGTAAATGCTTTGGAATTTGTCAAGCGCATCGGGATTTCGAATAGCACGGCTAATAATCTGCTCCAAGACTTCTGATGACCACTGATCAACGTTTGGTGAGTAGTCTCCAGAGCCTTCAAAGAACTCATAGAGTAGCAATTTGGTGAAATATGGATTCCCGCCCGCATATTCATAAATCATATCCAGAGTTTGTACGTCTGGTTGAAAGTGGCCTTGAACCAAACCTAGAATCATTTCGTCGGAAGAGGCACGGTCAAAAGGATGAAGAATGACTTTTTCAGATGGAGGTGGGCTGCCATAGGTTTGAGGTAATTCTTGTAAAAGTGAGATGACAAAAAGTAAAGGAAGCTC
>JBJKOR010000290.1:0-11898 GCA_046707185.1 Anaerolineales bacterium
ACATATCGGTGGCTGTGTAAGACTGGGTATGATCGGCGAGAAATTTGAATGGAGAATTCGGGTCGTTGGAAACGACTTTATATCCATAAACGGAATCGTCCGCGGTCAACGGTGTGCCATCCGACCATGTCAAATCCGCGCGCAACTTGAAACTAACAGTAAGCTGATCCATTTGCAGATTGGAACCGGAATAGGTGACGACGCAACCATCGGAACGGCATCCCGAAGGCCGGACTCGCGTACCAATGGACAGCGCGGTCAGACTGCCATCCGCATCCACAATTTCCGATCCGTTATTAACCGGGACACCCGAAATGACCGCGTCCCCATCTGCCAGGCTGGGCAGTTTTTGCAAAACAACCGGCTGGTAAGCATAGCCAACCGTATCGATCGGTCCTTCATCGACGGCGGCCAGCACACTTTTCGCAGCGGCATTCAGTTTTCCGAACGGATAAAGGGTATTCGGTTCCTGCCCCAAACAAATCGTCAAGTTTCGCGGCGTCGATGTAGGCTTGGAGATCGGCTGCAAAGTTGGCGTGGGGGCAGGCTGAGTCTGGCCGTTGGGTGCGGGCGAAACCGGAGGAGCAGAAGCAAGTGCGCACGCCGCCAACAGGCATGGGGCTATCAACAAGACCATGAACAAGCCCTTGTGGGATATGACCATATTCATATGGCCTCCTTATGAAATACTCTTCTTCGCTCGCACCTGGAGGATGAGCAGGATGACCAAAACAAAAATAATCGCTCCGATGATAATCAGGAACAACGAGTCGGAATTTTGGCTTTGGTGCTGTGGAACTGGAGACGGAGTCGCGCTGGGAGGCAGAGAGGTTTCGTTCCCGGAAATGATGATCTGAGAGGCGTTCGAGGCGTTCACCTCACCCCGGCCACTCCAAAGCCCGTTCTGGCGAAGAAGAAAAGCCGTCACTTCCCAATATAAATCATCGCTCAACGTTCCCGGCACCTGAAACGGCATCTCCGTGCTGATGAATGTGTGCAAGCTCGCCGCGTTCGTAAAATTATTGAGCGCGCCGTCCCCGATCAAGCGCGGGACGACTGGCGGAAGCGTCCAACCGTTTCGGTAAGGATGGTTTCCATGACAGCCGGATTTCCAGCAATCCTGGTGGCCGGGCGGATAAAGCTGACGGAACTCGTCGGTCAAGCCCTGACCTTTGTCACCGTGGCAGGGAAGACAGTAAAGCCAAAACACTTGTGAGCCTTTATCGGCCTGCGTAACCACAGCTGGCAACGTTGGCTTGGCCAGGCGGTCGGGCGTTGGACTGGGCACGACTGTTCCCGCCGAGAAAATAGATAAACTCGTTCCCCCTTGAAAGCCAATAATCAACAAGATGGCTCCAAGAGGGAACAGGGAAATCTTTAATAGTGATGAACGAATGGAACGCACAGATGCCGATTAAGATTTTCCACGCATACGAGGATCGAGCACATCGCGCAGGGCATCTCCAACCAGGTTCCAAGCCAGGACGAATAAAACCAGGGTCAGGCCCGGCCAGACAATGATGTACCAATACGTGGAAAGGCTGGTGATCCAGTTACGGCCAAAGCTCAATACCTGGCCCCTATCTGCATAAGCGACACCGACGCCGACGCCAAGAAAAGAGAGCGCCGCTAAAGTAAGCACTACGTTGCCAATATCCAGGGAAGCATAGACCAGGGATGGAAAGATCGCGTTGGGAATAATGTGCTGGAAGAGAACGCGGCTGTCTTTTGCACCGATAACCTTGGCGGCCAAAATGTAATCACGTTCTTTGATGGAAAGAATGTCACCTCGTATCAGGCGGGCATACGTCATCCAGTCGAAGGCAATCAACGCGATCATGGCCGGGATAACGCTTTGACCGATCTTGGGCGTCAGAATGGCCGCCAGAATCAGGGCCGCCAGAATGAACGGCAGGGTCAGGAAGATATCCACAATACGCATGATGATGTTATCCACGACGCCGCCATAATAGGCCGATATGGCGCCAAGGATCACACCGATCAGGAATGTCACAAACACAACGACCAGGCTCGTCTCAAAGGCCGTGCGCGTTCCCCAAATTACACCATAGTAAATGTCGTACTGGCCCTCGGAAGTGCCCAGGAGGTGAATCCACTTGTCTGTCCCAAACACAGCCTTCCACCAGAAGGGCAGCGGAGGTTGACGGACTTTCCAAACAGTGCCCATGGGTCGTGGCGTGGAACTGAACCCATCGCGCGGTATCGTATATGGATTTTCCGTGTTTTGAGGCGGAGCGAGCAGGGGCGCTCCCAAGGCTATCAGCGCGAACAAAGCAAGCAAGATAAAGCCCAAAATGGAGGCCGGGGTCTTAAGCAAACCGATCACAATCCGGTAGTTATCCGGGCCAAGCCAGCGTTCCAGCCAGTTAACATTCCGTAAGGCGTGGGTTTCAGCCAAAAGTGTGTTATCACCACTAGGAGTTGTCATTTTTGTACTCGTTTTCTACGAAAGCCGCACGCGCGGGTCGATGTAGGCGTACAAGACGTCAACCACCAAATTCGAGATGATCAGAATCACTCCAATGAACAGAGCAAAACCAAGCACTGTTACGACATCCAACTGTGCAGCCGCGGTGGCCGACGCTGCCCCGATACCCGGATAATTGAAGACGGTTTCCGTAATCACTACACCGCCCAACAACGCGACCACTTGGAGACCGGCCAAGGTCACAACGGGCAACATGGCATTGGGCTGGGCATGTTTACTGATCACCACATCCTCGGGCAAGCCCTTGGAACGCGCCGTGGTGACATATTCCATGCGCAGGGTTTCCAACATCGAAGAACGGGTCACGCGCACAAAAACCGCCCAACTGATGTAACAAAGGGTGAGAATGGGCAGGATCATATGTCTGAGTAGGTCCAAGAAAATATCGAAGCGGCCATTCAATAGGCTATCAATGGTCAGCAAACTGGTAAAATGCTGGAATGTTGGTCCATTGATGATAGTATCGGCCCACTGTGAGTCACGCCCCGGTGGAAACCAATGCCAATTCGCATAAAAAAGCATCAGCACCAACAGGCCGAACACAAAGGTTGGGAACGAAGTGCCAACGATACTGAAGATACGAGCGGCCTGGTCGATGATGCCATCCTGATGGACAGCCGCCTGGACGCCCAGCCAAATTCCAACGAAAATCAGTGGAAACACCGTCCACAGCGTGAGATCCAACGTATTGGGAAAACGCTGCTTGATCAAGTCAACAACGGGTTCCGAGGCGGTACGCGAGTAGCCAAAATCGCCGAAGATGATGCCGCCTGTGCGCTGGCCGGTTTCGGGATTCTTTACGCCGGTAAGCCACACCCAATATTGGACGTAGAGTGGTTTATCAAGCCCATATTCCCTGATAATGCCTTGCAAGGCGTTATCCGTTTTCGGAATATCGTGAACGTATAGAGCAGAACGCTCCAGCGGACTGAGAAACTGCAACATGCCAAAGATCAACACGGTCACTCCGAAAAGCAAAACCGGCATCAACAGGAGGCGGCGGATTATGTAATTGATCATTCTACCTCGACAAATTGTCTGACGAACAAATTATGATTTTGCCTTGGGAAATAAGATGAAGAAGCATCTTCATCGCATTCCGCAGGACAAAATAACTACGAAGGTGGGGGCCAAAGCGGCCCCCACCAAACTAAACTAAAAACTGTACAACCTATCTACTAATCCTTGGAAATACCGTAGTAGTAGATATCCGGGAAGATTGGGTTACGTACCAATCCATGCACCCAGCGCTGTTGATAAGCATGACCGGTCGCGAACGACAGGATGATATCCGGCGCATTGTCATAGACATACTGATTCAACTGCTCGTAAACGGCGTCGCGAGCGGCGGGATCGGAGAGGCCCACACCCTGAGCAATGTATTTCTTGAAGGTATTCACCATATCCGCAGGCATATTCTGGCGACCGCCATACGTGCCAATCAGGTAAGGCACATACCAGTCATGCGGGTCGTGAATGTCTTCCAACCAGCCGCTGATGAACATGGGCAGAGTCAACTGACGTTGAGCGGCCAGGAAAGCCGGCCACGGCAAACCTACGGTCTCGACCACGAACTTATCGTTAACCGAGCCCAGATCAGCTGCCAGGATTTCAGCAACTTTCTGGCGTGTGGTATTGCCCTGGTTATAGACCGCCGAGAAGCGGAAGCCCGTATCCCACAAGGATTTGCCATCCGGAGATGTCAACGTCGAAGCCTGGAATTCAGATTTGCATTTAGCGGGATCATAGCTGTAGGTCGGAGCAGAATCGCTATAACCAGGCATGCCGGGCAGAACGATGGTCTTGGACTGAACTGCTTCACCATTGAACACATCGCTATTGAAGGTATCCCAGTCGAAGCAGTAGTTGAAGGCCTTGCGGACATGAACGTCACTGAAGAAGTCCGGCGGAATACCGTTGCCATCCAGTTTGCCTGAACCGATGTAGGGGTTGCTGCCACCCGGGGTGGCAATCTTGAAGTTGAAGAACACATCGGTGCGCAGCAAACCAGGCTGGCCGATGAAGAGCGCCAATGGGCCTTTGCCAGTTTGACCAGCAGGGCAAACGGTGAATGCCGCCGCGCCTTGCTTGGTGGAATCATAACCGCACACCTGCTGAGGATCCCCGAAGGCACCCTTGCTGGCATCCCACACGCTCATCTCTCCAACCATTGGATCAACTTGCGCACGGTTCTCAGGATTGACAGTGACAACATCCGCATCGCCGGCTTGTAGCATCGCGAAGCGTGTACCCCACTCGCTGACGTTCTTGATCACAACCGTCTTAATCGCGGCAGGTCCGCTAGGACCACCATCATAAGCCGGTGTGGTGCGCCAATAGCTATCGTTGCGGGTCAACACAATTTCCTGGCCAGGAGTCCAGTGATCCAGCTTGAACGGGCCCGTACCATTCTCAATCTTGGACAACGGGTCTTTGTCAGAAGTCGGGGCATAGAACTTGGCCCAATCATTGCAGTTGCCATCCCAGGCACCGTTCTGAGCAGCCCATTTCTCATCCATGGCGGAAGACCAAGTCTGGGCCATATTGGCGAGCAGTGGTCCCCACGGTTGAATAAGATGGAAGGTCACGGTTCCAGCACTATCATCAGCAACAATCTGAGAGGTGACACGCTGGCAAACGGCGTTCAAGATAGCGGGATCAGCGCCGCCGACTTTGGCGGTATCGTTCTCCCAGCTTCCATCCACGTTGCTCAGGTCAATCTGACCTTTCGACATATCAATCGAGGTCGGATCCTTGGCTTGTGCAGCAAATTGGACTACATCCGCAATATCTGCCACGCCGGTGCCGAAGAAGGCCTCATAGAGCAGCCATTGTGGGGAAGCGTTGTTACCTTGCAGGAGACCGCGTTGGAAAGAGTAAGCGATATCCGAGGCAGTCAACGGATCACCATTGTGGAATTTGACGCCCTGATGAATCTTAAAGGTGTAAGTCAGACCATCCGAGGAAATCGTCCAAGAATCGGCAAGATTCGGAACGAATTTACCGGGTTGACTCCCATCATAGAACAGCAGGGAATCATAGGTATTTTGAAGAACACTCCCACCAGCGGTTTCATAATCGAGAGCCGGGTCCAGCGTATCGGGGTCACCGTAGGTAGCCTCGGTAAAGGTGGTCGGGTCCTTCGATTTGAAGGTTGGTCCGGCAGGCGCTGAGGTGGCGGCAGGCGCTGAGGTGGCAGCGGGTGCCGAAGTGGGAGCCGGCGTTGCGGCCGGTCCGCAGGCGCTCAGTACCATACCTGCCAAGATCAGGAAACTTACAATAGTCAAAAGCTTACGCATAGTATTTCTTCTCCTCACGAATAGATTTGATAGGATAGAGGTAAACGACATACAAGCTAAACGATGATTTTCTCAGATAACGCAACCACCTCCTTTTAATTCAAGAATTGTTCGGCAAAGTGGCAGGCCACAAAATGGTCTGGCTTTAACTCGCGAAATTCGGGAACCTGCTCGGCACAGACGGACTTGGCAATTGGGCAACGCGTCCGGAAGCGGCATCCGGAAGGAGGATTCACCGGGGAAGGCACATCGCCCTCCAGAATGGTGCGTTGCCGTCTTGCATCTGCAACAGGGTCGGGGATGGGAACCGCAGATAACAACGCCTGGGTGTAAGGATGCAATGGAGAAGCATACAATTCAGCGCGGTCTGCAATTTCAACAATGACACCGAGATACATCACGGCCACCCGGTCGCTGATATGACGCACCACGGACAAGTCATGGGCGATGAACAAGTAAGTCAGATTGAACTGCTTTTGCAGGTCTTCCAATAAGTTGATCACCTGCGCCTGAATCGAAACATCCAAAGCCGAAATAGGTTCATCACAGACGATAAAGGAAGGCTGTAACGCCAGTGCGCGCGCCACGCCAATACGTTGGCGCTGGCCACCGGAAAATTCATGGGGATAACGATTTGCAAAAGATGGGTCTAATTTGACGATATTCAGCAAATGTTCCACGCGCTCCTGGATTTCCCTGCCGCTGGCGACATTGTGAACCATCAACGGCTCGGCAACGATATTGCCCACCGTCATACGCGGATTGAGGCTGGCATATGGGTCCTGGAAAATCATCTGCATCTTGCGACGCATCTTTCGCAGCTCTCCGCCTCGCAGCTTGACCAGGTCGACGTCGTCAAAAATGACACTGCCCGAAGTAGGCTTATAGAGCTGCAGGATGGTTCGTCCCGTGGTGGATTTTCCGCATCCAGACTCGCCCACCAAGCCCATCGTCTCGCCGCGTCGAATCGAAAAACTGATTCCGTCCACCGCGTGAACCGCGGCAACCTGGCGCCGGATCACCCCGCGATAGATCGGAAAATGCATGACGAGATTTTCAACTTTGAGAATTGTGGAGTAAGCAGGTGAATTCATGAGCGGCTTTTTCCTGTTTTGGTATCGACCCAACAAGCTACCCGGTGTTCGGGAACTACAGTCTCAAGGATTGGGTTTTCCTTCCAGCAGCGTTCCATCACCCACTTACAGCGCGGCGCAAACGGACAAGCATGTGGTATCTCATAC
Source organism: Anaerolineales bacterium (assembly GCA_046707185.1). Classification (GTDB taxonomy): domain Bacteria; phylum Chloroflexota; class Anaerolineae; order Anaerolineales; family Villigracilaceae; genus Fen-1038. The sequence goes on from JBJKOR010000290.1 coordinate 7,050, forward strand.
AAAACGGGCGGAAGCCCCTCGATGGAAAATAAACGGTTCCGAACGAGTGCATCGACGCGCGGCAAACTGCCCAGCAGGCCGATCGTATAGGGATGCTGCGGATTGGCGTAGAGATCGCCCACCGGAGACTCTTCAATGATAAAGCCGCCGTACATCACCATTACGCGTTGGGCCAAACCGGCCACAATGCCCAGGTCATGCGTGATCCATATGATCGCCATGCCCAGTTCTTTGCGCAGCCGCTTAACCAGATCCGTAATTTGGGCCTGAATGGTTACATCGAGCGCCGTCGTCGGTTCATCTGCGATCAAAATTTGCGGCGAGCAAGAAAGCGCCATTGCAATCATCACACGCTGGCGCATCCCGCCTGAAAATTGGTGAGGATAATCATTCAAACGGTCTTTGGCATTTGGGATTCCCACCATACCCAGCAGTTCCGCCGAACGTTCGCGGGCCTGCTTTTGATTCATACCGATGTGCAACATCAACGGCTCTTCCAGTTGGCGGCCAATCGTCATCACCGGATTCAACGAGGTCATCGGGTCCTGAAACACCATGCTGATTTGCGCACCCCGCACATGACGAATATCTTCATTGGGAATTTGTAGCAAATCCTGTCCAAAGAACATGGCCTTTCCGGCCACGATTTTCCCCGGCGGTGAAGCGATAAGGCGCAAGATCGAAAGCATTGTGACGCTTTTACCGCAGCCGCTTTCCCCTACCACCCCCAAGGTCTCTCCCTCCTTCAGCCCAAAAGAGACACCATTTACTGCATGAACAATTCCATCTGGAGTTTTGAAAGTTGTTTCGAGCCCTTGCACATCAAGTATTAGATCGGGCATGCACTTTTCCTCTGATGAGATTTGATTTCAAAATTTGCCGAGGTAAAAAATTATAACTATTTTCCAAGAAAGCGTCAATTCAGACCTATAAACATTCATCCAATTGACGGGAGGATTATACTCCAATTCGATGACAACCCTATTACGCCATCTTAATTTCAGATTAGGATATCGGTATACGATGTCAAGCGAATTTATCAAGATGGACCAATTTTCCAATTTGTTGACATTCCAACCCCCCAAATGTAGAATACACACGCTTCATCCAATTTTCTTAATCCAAGGAGAGGAAGAAATGTTAAACGATTTCAAGAACTTTATGATGCGCGGTAACGTCATGGATCTGGCGGTGGCGGTCATCATCGGCGGAGCGTTTGGTGCCATTGTCACTTCGCTGGTACACGACATCATCATGCCGTTGATCGGCCTCATCATTGGCGGGATTGATTTCACCAGTTTGGCAATCACGGTTGGCAGTGCAAAGGTTACCTACGGCAATTTCATTCAAAATGTAGTGGATTTCGTACTTATTGCGTTTGTGGTTTTCCTGATGGTGCGCGCCATCGCCGCTCTCGAGAAGTCGCGGTCGAAGCCTGCTCCTGCGGCGGAACCCACCACGAAGGAATGCCCGCGTTGCTTTACGACGATAAACATCAAGGCCACACGCTGCCCGAACTGTACATCGGAATTGTAATTTTCATTCTGCGGTAGGGTATAGCGACGCTATGCCCTACTACATGATTCGTCTTCAATGGATTTCCTCGATAAACTGAATCCCCAGCAGCGCAAAGCTGTCACAGCCGGGAATGGACCGATTCTTGTCCTCGCCGGTCCCGGGTCAGGCAAGACGCGGGTATTGACTCAGCGTGTCGCCTATTTGATCGCGAGCGAGGGCATCCGCCCATACCGAATCCTGGCTGTGACCTTCACCAACAAAGCCGCGCGCGAGATGCAGACGCGCGTCGAAAAATTGCTGGGCAACGACGCGACCCAGGGCATGATGCTTGGCACATTCCATTCGATCTGTGCGCGCATCCTGCGGCGCGAAGCGGACGTTTTGCCGATCCAATCGAACTTCGTTATTTTCGACGCTGACGATCAACAGCGCACCGTCAAGGGCATCATCAAAGGGTTCAATCTCAGCGACAAACAATATCGCGCTGCCAGTGTTCACGCTTCGATCTCGAACGCCAAGAATGAACTGATCAGCGCGGACGATTATCCGATTACCAATTATCGCGATGAAGTCGTCAAGCGCGTGTATGTGGAATATCAGAAGCGGCTCATCGCCAGCAACGCCGTGGATTTCGACGATATCCTGATGTATACCGCGCGGCTGGTGGAAGATAATCCGGCTGTGCGTGAAAAGTATGCGCGGCGCTTCGAGCATGTGCTGGTGGATGAATTTCAAGATACCAATTTGGCGCAATACACGTTATTGAAACATCTGGCGTCGGCGCATCACAATATTTTTGTGGTCGGCGACCCCGATCAATGTTTTCCGAAAGGAACTCCGATTCTTACGCCGAATGGCAATAAACCAATTGATAAGCTAAAAGTCGGCGATCATGTGCGTTCAGCTAGCGGGCGAGGCTCAACACTTGTATCCAATATTAATCATATTGGAAAACGAAATTTTGAGGGCGAACTGGTCCAAGTGACCATGCGATGTGGATATTCTTTTAAGGTAACTCCAAATCACATTGTCTTTGCGAGACTGGGAGCAGCACCAAACTTGCATTATGTTTATTTGATGTTTCGAAAAGACAAGGGATATCGGATCGGCATCGCATCTCACACGCGAAGCGACGGCGTAAGTTCGGAACGGAAAATCGGATTGCAAGTCCGAAGCAATCAAGAAAACGCTGATCGAGTCTGGGTGTTGAAAGTTTGTAAGAGCAGAAATGAGGCTCATTATTGGGAAGCGTTTTACTCATTTGCATATGGCTTGCCTACGACGGTCTTTCACGTCCGCGGACGGCGGATGAGAATGTCACAGGATTATATAGATAGGTTGTTTAAAGAAATTGATACAACAACAAATGCGGAACAATTGTTGGCTAATTTAGGGATGGATCCTGAATATCCGCATTATGTTCCTCAAGGAACATTCAGAAATGTGGTGAATATAAGATATTTCGGCGACGGGCGCCAAACGTTGGAATCCCCATGGCACGCTCATCGTGTTGACTTATGGAGCAGCAATCCCAAATTAGCAAAGAAACTCGAGTCTTTGGGATATAACCCTCGCATTCGAAGCAGGAATAACTGGCGCATTGGAATCAATCGTCTTAATTATGATGACATCCATGTCGTGGCGAAAAATTTGAGCCGCGCCGCTGGCGATGCTGAAATTGTTACTGGCGCATTTCTTGTTGATAAAGGAAATTCTCCTCTAGCCCAACGATTCAACTTGATGCCTGCCAGCCACTTGCATCCAACCATGATTATGGCAATTGAGAAAAATGAACAAATCATCGAAGATGAAATTGTTGAGATTAAACGAATCCCATATAAAGGAAATGTTTACGATCTCGAAATCGAAAATTTGCATAACTACATTGCAAGCGGCATAGTTGTCCATAACTCCATTTACCGTTGGCGCGGTGCGGACTGGCGCAACGTGCAGCGCTTCGAGCAGGATTATCCCGAAGCGCAAGTGATTCTGCTGGAGCAGAATTATCGCTCACGGCAAAACATCCTCGATGCGGCCATGTCAGTCATCGACCGCGCACCGCATCGCAGAAAAAAGAAGCTCTTCACCGAACGCGGTGCAGGCGAGAAGATCTACTATTATGAAGCGCCCGATGATTATGCGGAAGCTTCATTCGTTGTGGACAGCATCGCACAGTTGGTTGCCAGCCGCGACTTCGAGCCGGGCGATTGCGCCGTGATGTATCGCACCAACGCCCAATCCCGTTTACTGGAAGAGGCCTTTCTGCAAGCGCGGCTTCCGTATCGTCTCGTGGGCGCGCAGCGGTTCTACGGACGACGCGAAGTCAAGGATGTCGTCGCCTTCATGCGCCTCGTGCATAATCCCGCCGATGAAGCCAGCCTTGACCGCGTCATCAATGTACCGCCGCGCGGCATCGGCGATAAAACGTTGAGTGCGCTTCACAACGTAGCGCGTCAACATAACACTTCAGCCGGACTCGTCATCATGGATTTGGCGCGCGGTTCGGACTCTCCGTACTGGAATCAATTCAGTGGTCGAAGCGTGGTCTCGCTGGCGGATTTCGGCGCCTCGCTCGCCAACTGGAACGCAGCCACCGCCCTGAGCTTGTCGAAGGGCGCGCCCGCCCTGACCGCTTCCGAACTCTTCGACCGCCTCGTCAATGATCTCAATTACAAAGCACACATTGATGATGATTCAGAAGAAGGCGAAGACCGTTGGGAAAACGTTCAAGAGCTGCGCCGCGTGGCGGTCGAATTCGATAATCAAACCCTCGAAGAATTCCTGGAAAACGTGGCACTTGTCGCGGACCAGGATACTATTAAAGAAGGAGTCAACGCGCCGACGCTACTCACGCTTCACGCTGCCAAAGGACTCGAGTTCGGCGCGGTCTTCATCGTTGGCCTCGATGACGGCATCCTGCCTCACAGCCGTTCGTTCGATGAGCCGGAAGAGATGGAAGAGGAACGAAGATTGTTTTACGTGGGCATCACGCGCACCAAAGACCGTTTGTATTTGGTGCGCGCCGTGCAGCGCGGCGGACGCGGTTATGCCGAAGAAACCTATCCATCACGCTTCATCAGTGACCTGCCGGAAGATTTACTCGTCGGAAAATCGCGAACGGGACGCCGACTCAAATCGCGTTCGTCCGAATCTGCATGGCAAAGCTCACGGCGGACATCACGGCCGGCAGCAATCGTTGAATCGAAATTCCGGGCTGGGACGCGCGTCAAACATCCAATGTGGGGCGACGGCATCGTGCTCGACAGCAAAATTCAGGACGAGGATGAGATCGTGGACGTGGTCTTCGAAAGTGTGGGCATCAAAAGACTCG
>JBJKOR010000291.1:0-2879 GCA_046707185.1 Anaerolineales bacterium
GGCCCAAGGAACAAGCCATTTCGAGATAGTTGTCGATGTGGAGATGGTGATGGATACGCGGCTGGACCGGCAGGCACGCTATTGGGATTGCGTCGCCACGGAAAAGCGCTTCACGCACCCCCTGGACGCCGCACGACTTCGGGCGTTGGCGCACGCGGATTCCGATATACTCGACTACGGGTGTGGCTACGGGCGCACTTGCGCGGAGTTGACGGCGCTGGGATATCGGCACCTCATCGGCGTGGACATATCCAGGGCGATGATTGCCAGGGGGCGTGTTCAATTCCCGGAGCTGGATCTGCGTGTGCACACCAACTTCCCGCTGCCTTTTGAGCCGGACGCATTCGATGTCTGCATTCTCTTCGCGGTATTGACCTGCATTCCAGGTAATGACGGCCAACGTGAACTTTTAGCGGAACTGCGCCGTATCCTACGGCCGAACGGCATCCTCTATATCAGCGACTATCCCATTCAAGGGGACGCGCGGAATCAATTGCGATACCGCCAATTTGAGCCACAGTACGGAACGTACGGCGTTTTTCGTCTCCCGGATGGCGGCGTCGTCCGCCATCACGATATGGCTTGGATCCATGAACTGCTTGCTTCGTTCACACTCGTCAGCGAGTGTGAGCTGGACGTCCCGACAATGAACGGCAATCCCGCAAACGTGTTCCAGATCGTTGCCAGGAAATAGGATCGGAGGTCAACACGCCGGATGCGCATGCCGGCTCGCAGCCGTGCGTGATCCGCAACGTTGACAACGGCCGCCTGAATCTGATTGTTTATCTGATAGTTAGGAATTGATTTCCAAAATATCAGAAGGCCAAAAGGATACGTCCACGATACCGGCTTGGTCTGTCATCTTCTCGGCATTCAGGAGCCCCAGCGGCTTTGCTCCCATCCGTTACGCGGAGTGAGTTTAAAAAACGGAGTTTTCGTCGAGCTCGCCAAGGCGAAGTTGAATCAAGGGAAAACCATGGAGCTCTCCTTCTGGAGGATCCATTTTTAAACGTTGAGCTTGCATTTCATTTGGTTTCATTGCCAAGTATAGCTCGCTATAAACGAACTAAAGGTAACTAACATCACGCTGGTGCAGGGCCGGAGAAATCTGTGGTCTTTTATAACTCTGTAGTTGGCACAGCTTTTGTGGGTTTTTCCATTACCGTAAGTCATCGTTCCCGCCCCCACAGCTCAGCGTTCGGTTTTAGGATGACATATGCAAGATAATATTTTCGAAGCTATTTCTCCTAATGAAGCCTTAGAAATTATTAGGAGGTTAGCCAGAACAGACAAAGTCCTAAAAAAGAAAATTGTCGAATTAGCTGAAAATTTAATTAGGACTGTTGATGTTGATGGGGTTAGTGAGGCTGTTTTTGATGCTTTGGATTGTATTGATGTGCATGATCTGTGGGATCGTGCAGGGCCAAATAGAGATGGTTATACGTCACCAGAGGAAATGTCGTTCGAAATGTTTGAGGAAGCCATAGAGCCATATGTTAAAGAAATGCATAGATTGCTTGATTTAAAAATGCATCAAAAAGTCAAACATTATTGTATGGGAATCTTAAAAGGAATATACCAGTATGAAAAGGACTCTGGGTCAGAATTCAAAAATTGGGTCACTGATATTCCTGAAGAGACCTTTGGAGCTATATTAAAGAGCTGGGGTAAAAACAGTAAAATTAAAGACAAAAATGAAATGAAGTATTATATCCAGGAAGAATGCCCTGATTGGTTTGAATGGGCCATAATGAAAATATGATTTAAAAACCGACCATACCTTGCACTCGGATGGCAACTCCGCTGCGCTACATTGCCACCGATGAAAGCCACGTTGTGCTTTTAATCATTTATTCAAAATATAAGATACGGTAATGAAAAAAACAAAAAGAGACAAAGAACGCGAAGAACGTATTTCATTGGAAATCATTGTTGATGCAAACGGTCCTGAAGAACAGGCCATGGGGTGGTATTATTATCTTGAGGATAAACTTCATTTTCCTTTTACCGCCATCTGTAATTCAAGGCGGGCCATTTCACCACTGCATGTCAACGACGAAGTTGATGTTATTGGATTAGGCCCTGAAGAAGAATGTGAAAGAGAAATGTTCGTTACAATTCGCTGGGAAAAAGACGAATTGGCAATCCCACTTTCACAGCTTACTCCCATTAGTGAATCGCCGGAAGAGACAATTGCGGCTGTTGAAGATTGGCATTATTGGGTCGGAATGGGTTATACCTTTTACTAAAATAGGGCACAATCATATTTTCTGATAGACTCCGACCTGTAGGTGTCAGTGAAAATTCAGGTATATAACTGAAACATTTTCTAATACATGCAATAACTTACTTTAGGAGTAGAGGTGATTAAGATCGAACCAAAAATACGAAATATAAATGAATTCAATGATGATTTTGTGTGTTACTGCTTTGAATATACAAAAAAAGTTATCGAAAATGATTTTAATAAATATGGCAAATCTCTTATCTATGAGAAAGTTCTGTCCGAAAAGAAAGCAGGCCGGTGCAATTGTGCTTTAAAGAATCCAAAGGGTAGATGATGTTTGTCGGACGTCCACCAGGTGGTGGAATCGTTAAAAAAGTTCAGCATGTTGGCGAACACGAGGTTGTGATTTACAAACCGCGATGGGGGGCATTCTTCGGGACACCATTGCACAGGCACCTGCAGGGCCTGTGCGTTGACACGCTGGTGTTCTGTGGCTGCAATTTCCCTAACTGCCCCAGAACGTCGATTTATGAGGCAAGCGAGCGGGACTATCGCGTGGTTCTCATCAGCGATGCGATATCCCAGGCATACGAAAAGGGGTTTGAAGAGTTGAAAAGCATCGGGACTGGTTTGATGGCAGCTACCGATATCA
>JBJKOR010000292.1:0-2799 GCA_046707185.1 Anaerolineales bacterium
GGTTTTGGTTCATGGGAGATTTGTTACCCAAGCCTTCCAACCATTTGCCTGCCTGCCTTACTGCGTTGATCATAAGATGGTTTATCTGGCCCGAATCTACAAGGGCAGAGTCAATTTCTTCCCGAGCAGCATCTTGATTCCCAGCTTGATATCGAGCGGCAGCTAACCATATACAGCTCAAGATTTTTTCCGTTTGTCTTCCATCCCGGCTAAAATACTGCTTCGCTTCCAGCAATTGCTGAATTGCCTGCTGCGGTTTTGTTTCTAACAACGAGAGACGGCCGCGCATTAATTGATAGAGGCCGTATTCGTAGTTTGAGGCTGTTGCTTGAATTGAAGCAGACGACTGCTCCAGAGCACGGTGCGCCCGCGCCAAATCTTTTTTTAAGAGAGCCAGATTGAACTCTGCAAGAATCAAATAATTGATCAAGAAACGCGCCTTAATATTTTGAACTAACTCTGTTACGCGCCGGTAATTCTGTTCCGCGATTTCGAAATCCTCCAAGTCAGCGTATAGATCACCCAGACTTATTGAGATGAAGGCCTCCATATATTTATCGCCGCTCTGTCTTGCACAAAGCAAACCTTCTTCAAAAGTTTGAGCCGCTTGTTCGTATTCTCCTAATTGATGGTATAAAACGCCCAGATTATTCAGCAGATTTGCCTGCGAAAACATATTTCCGGTCTGCCGCCATATATCAAGTGCTTTTTGATAGGCTCTCTGGGCATCGGAAAACCTTCCTGTTTCTGCATATGCCATACCAGTTTCCATCTCTAGTACTGGGATCGTCGCGACATCATTCACCCGAATATAAATATCCAAGGCGTCTTCCAGAAGCTGTACGGCTTGGAGCGTGCGGCCTTCCCCCAAAAAGCTAAGGCCCTTAACACGCAGCGCATCTGCATAGATCCATTGCAAGTCATCCTTCAGCTTTGTGATCCCCATCGCCTCATCTGCATCTCCAATAGCACCTTTATAGTTACCCATCAACCGATATGTGTTGCCGCGTCGTACAAGCGTCAAAGCCAGGCCGTACATATCGTTTTGCTCGCGAAACTGGGTGACCGCTCGATCGAATAGTTCCAGTCCCTCTGCGCCATTCCCTTTTAGCGCTTCTATATGACCGCGAAGCGATAGCAAGGCCGGACGTTTTTGGAGCAAGGATGGAGGCAAATCCTTAAGCCATGATTCCAGTGTCAGCATGGCCTGTTGGAACATGGGAATTCCGGCACGCTCGATCAAATCGACCAGCGCGTCGAAATCGCCCAATTGCTTGTAAAGTTGATAGGCTTTTTCCCATTCATCATGTGAGGCGTGAAATTCTGCCAAGTGCCGCAAAATGACCGGAACTTCTTCCGGATATTGGTTACGAAAACGTTCCTGCAGAAAATCGCGGAAAAGGTGATGATATCTCAGCCACTGACCGTTGGCGTTAACCGGTAAAGCAAACAGGTTCTTCTGAAGAATCAGGTCTATGGTCTTGGGCCAATCTTGATGCTCGGAATAAAAAGGACCAAGTACGGCTTCGCAAAGCGCCGCATCGAATTCTTCCAATATCGAACTGCGCAATAGGAAAAGTTGCAGCCAATCCGGCTGGTTTTCCAGTACCTGCTGTCCCAGATAATCAAAGACATCGACCCCGACCGCGGCAGATGGAGACCCATAGCTCACTTTCCCCTCTTGGACCTGGTGCATGTCCGTGAATTGTAGGCCGGTCACCCACCCTTCCGTAGCCTCGACCAGCTTGCGAGCATCCTCATCCGATAAATGGATTTGCTGGTTTTGCGCCAGAAGAGATTGGATTTCTTCGGGACGAAAAGAAAGATCCGCAAAGCTCAATCCGCTCACCTGCTCGCGCGCCACCAACAAAGTCAGATCGGGTAGATTGGGAAGTGAGCGGGACGATAGAACCAGATGACAATTTTCATCCGCCAATTGCGTAAAACGGTTGACGAAATAGACAATGGGTTCGACATCTTCCACCAAATGAAAATCGTCCAGCACCAGCACAAAGTGCTCGTGAATCACATCATAGATTTCGTTGATCAGCGTGACCAAAACGGATTCCATCCCCGTTTCGAGACTGGTCAAGGCATTGAGGGCGGAACGTGAGCGATTTCCAAAGTCTGGGAAACGTTCTGCAATCGCGGCAATAAAATAGGCGATGAACCGCTGCGGATCGCGATCCAAGTCATCCAGCGCCAGCCAGCCAAACGGCAGATCGCTGTGGAAGGCCAGATCGATCAAGAGCGATGTCTTGCCATAACCAGCGGGTGCAGAGACCATGATTAGTTTGCGGTCGAGGATTCCATATAGCGCGTCCAACAAACGCTGGCGCGTAAGCAGCTCCGCCCTCCGCCGCGGGACAATGATCTTAGTCTTGCTGATGGGAATCTCGGAAGCGCTCATCGATTGTTTACCCGCCAATTATATCGTGCTATATTTTCACGCGCTAATTCGGTAGTAATGATTTACCTATGCAAGCCCTCCAATATTTTGGCATGGATATCCGATGCAGCCGCGACGATGGATTGCGGCGAGGACAAGTAATCGCTGCCGCCATCGACATTGGTGACCACAGCACCCGCCTCTTCTGCAACCAATCCGCCAGCGGCAACGTCCCACGGCTTGAGGGACAATTCCCAAAAGCCATCGAAGCGGCCCGCGCCAACGTAACCCGCATCCAGCGCCGCGGACCCGAAGCGGCGCACGCCCTGCGTCAGCTTTCCAAAGTGGACAAAGTTATCGAAGTTATCGTAAGGCGTGTTCCAGGCATCGTAAGGAAAGCCGGTAACCAG
>JBJKOR010000293.1:0-2237 GCA_046707185.1 Anaerolineales bacterium
CACAGGGCTTGAAAGTATTACCGAACGATACAACCAATTACGTTATTCTCATTGAACCGCCGGATGCGGACCCGCATGTCCGGTGGTGTGAGAGGGAGCGGTTAGCCGCCGCTCCCTACTCGATTAATAGAATAACTTTCGCATTGAGCGGACGCTGAGCGCAGCCGAATTGGCAGTCGAAACGCACCAAGTGAGTCGCCCTTCGATTTCGTGGCGATTGGGGCGCCACTCCGCTCAGGGAGACGATTATGAAATTTGATTCAAAAACAACAACATTTGTTTTTCCAGGCCAGGGATCGCAGGCCGTTGGAATGGGAAAAGATTTAGCTTCAACGTATGAAGTTGCACAAAAGACTTTTGAAGAAGCTGATTCCATTCTCCATGTTCCATTCTCCAAAATAATGTGGGAAGGGCCGGATGCGGAATTGAATGACACGGTCAATACGCAACCTGCGTTATTTGTACATTCGATGGCTGCCTTCCGAGTCTTCTCGCATCTTTACCCGGACTTCAAACCGGCCGCGCTGGCCGGGCATTCTCTCGGCGAGTTATCGGCTCTCGCGGCGGCTGGAGCTTTGTCGTTCGAATCCGGATTGCGGCTCGTCCGCAAGCGCGGCGAGCTGATGAAGAAAGCCGGTGAACTAAATCCGGGCAGCATGGCTGCGGTTTTGAATCTCGATATTCCTGCGCTCGAAAAGGTTTGTGCGGAAGCCAGCCGCGAAAACGAGACGGTTCAAGTGGCGAATGATAATTGTCCCGGGCAAGTTGTCATCTCCGGTGCAAAGGCCGCGGTCGAACGCGCGATGGAAGGCGCAAAAGCCGCCGGAGCGAAGCGCGCGATTCCGTTGGCGGTTTCGATTGCTGCGCATTCCAAGTTGATGGCTTCGATCCAGGAGGAATGGAATGAAGCGGTAAAAGATGCCGGTATCTGTGATGCAACGGTTCAAGTCGTTGGAAATGCAGTGGCGAAACCGATTCGATCCGCCGCGGATTTACGCAATGATATTCAATCTCAAATGCAATCTCGCGTGCGCTGGACGGAGACGATTCAGCTATTGACAAGACAGGGCGTTACAGACTTTGTCGAAGTGGGAACCGGAAGTGTTTTGGTGGGACTGATCCGAAGAATTGCCCCATCGGTTTCCGGCCACACCTTGGGGAATCCGCAGGACTTCAGCTCGCTGGAAGTATAATTTGAAGCCTATGATAAACCGACAATTGCTCGTGGATCGTTTGTTGGAAACCGAAAATTTAACGGATAATCTCGAGGACGACGACGCGGATCAACTATTGAAATGGGGCGTTGCACATGTCGATGCGTTGATCGAGAATATCTCCAGCGACGAAGCGGTTGGGGATCAGGTCAATCAGTTGATGAGCATCATGCGCGGCGTCAATTCGTTGAGCGGCGATCCGGCGTCGGCGACGCGCGAGGCGGTTTCGGATTTGGCAAATCGGTTTCAACAGTTGTTTGGCGTTGGCGGAAAAATCGATGAAGCCGGGCATGAGGCTTTATCCGCACAGCTTTTGAACATGTCGCCGCACGATGCGTTTGTGAATTTGCTCAAGTGGCTCGATGAGAACTACAGGTTTCCAAGCGAGGAGAGATAGCGATGTCTACAAAACGCAGAACAAGTCAGGGGCTGACCGGCGTTGGGTTGATTATCATTATCATCTATGTGATTTATCAGTTCTTTGCCGGCCAAGGCGGCGCCTCACCAACGCCTGTCGTAAGTACTACTCCTGCATTACCGGGTCAGACTGAAGCAGCGCCAACGATGGGTGGCTCATCAACAAATAACAGTCAAAATCTCGGTTGGCTGAAAGTCTATTTTACAAATCCGAACCCGCCGGATCAAATCAATAATGGGATTGATCAGTATATTGTCCCGGTTGTCGCCAATGCGCAGAAAACGATTGACGTTACTTCTTTCGATCTCAACTTGCCCAGCTTCGTTAACGCGTTGGTCAGTGCGGAAGGACGCGGCGTGCAGGTCCGCGTGGTATATGACGGAACCAACGGCAATCAAACCTTGAGCACTTCCGAGTCTCCGACGGGGCAGGCCTTTGATGCGGTTAAGGTCATGAAAGCGGCGGGAATCCCGCTTGTAAATGGCGGGCGCTCGAGCCGCTTGATGCACGATAAAATCATCAACGTGGACGGCAAGACTCTTTTCATAGGCTCGTGGAATATGTCGTACAACGACACGTTCCGCAACAATAAAAACGTGCTGGAG
>JBJKOR010000294.1:0-4021 GCA_046707185.1 Anaerolineales bacterium
CTATGCCCTGTTCGCACGAACTGGCTTCACCCCCGCGCTGGAGAAGCGAGCGAAGGGAGAAGGAATTATGGTGTTCACGGTTGATGAAATGGTTCAACCTATGCGAAAGTAGGGACAGCGCAACCAATGCTGAATCTTGAAGGCCGCATGGAGCGAACTCGTAATGATGATGAAGGATGAAAATTGGCTTTATACAATCAGTTGCATTGCGTTCCCGTGGCAATAGTACGGACCATACGCAGGATGTAAGCTGAGATGAAAAACTGATTGGAAGAAGCGATGGTTTGGCGGAGCGACCCAACGATAAAATTCATCAATAGGATTTTATAAAACACATGACCCATCCGTAACTTTTGGATGGATCATGCTTGCCTACGATAATTCAGACTAATTAAGCCAATTTTGGTCGAAATTTATACCCGTAAACGATCATGCCCCGCTCATCGCCGTCGTTGCGCATCTTGCGCGTGACCATTTCAACCGGCATGCCAATTTGAACCGGCGCATCACCTAAATCTGTGAGCTGCGCCGTGATCATTGGACCCTCTTCGAGCTTGACGATTGCCACAGTGTACGGCGCGCTGGCATCGTAACCGCTGGGGGCTTCATAGATCGTGCTGTACGAATAGACTTCGCCTTTGCCGCTGAATGTGTAGAGCTCTTTGGCTTCGTCGCCACAGTTCGGGCAAACGTCACGCGGCGGGAAGATCTTATGATTGCAGTGCGGGCAGACCTCGCCTACGAGAGAATATCGTTGTTGTTTGAGTCGCCAGTGTCTTGGAATTTCCATAAATGCATTCCTTTCTCCGCCAGTAATTCTATCCCGCCCGACTCTCAGAAACTATCAAGGTACTTTTCAACTTTGTTTGTCTAGTCCAGATGCTGCAGGATATGAGAAACCGCGGTCGAGGCTGGCCCGCCTAGACATTGGATCAACCCGTACTTCGCGCTCTTAATCTGGTTCGTTCCTGCCTGACCTCGAAGTTGGATCGCCGCTTCGACGGCTTGATACACGCCGCTGGCGCCTCCGGGGAAACCGCGTGCCTTGAGTCCGCCCATGGTGGCGCAGGGAATCTTTCCCGTCCTGCTTATCTCGCCTTCCGCGGCGAGTTTCCAGCCTTGGCCTTTGATCGCGAATCCGACCGCTTCCAATTGCAAGGCGGCGTAGATGGTGAACACATCATGATATTGAAAGTAGTTAATTTGGTCCTGGATGATGCCAGCTTGTTTCATGGCTTTGCCTGCCGAGAGTTGCGCGGTATCGAAATACAACATATCTTTGCGGTCATGCAGCGCCAACGTGTCGGACGCAGACGCGGAGCCGGAAATCTTGACGAGTGGATGAGCAAAATTAACCGGGAGCAGTTTTCGGCGAGTCAGAACGAGAGCCGCGGCGCCATCGGCGTTGGGAGCCATGTCGAACATGTTGAGCGGTTCACTGATCATTTCTGCTTTGGCATACGTTTCAGGTTTGATTGCTTTTTGAAACATCGCATTTTTGTTGTTCGCTCCGTTGGCGTGTGCGACCAAGGCAAATCCGGCGAAGCCATCGGCAGGAATTTGATTCTCGTGCATATAACGCCGCATGAGAAGCGCGGCTTGCGCCGCGGGAGTCATGCCTTGTACCGCTTCGTAATCTGAATCGCCGGCGGTGGAGAGCGCGGCTTCCACGCCCGAACCGATCTGGTCGGTGAATTTTTCCACGCCGACTACAAGTGCCACATCCACCATGCCGCTGGCAATGGCGAGATAACCTTGTCGCAGTGCCGCGCCGCCGGACGCGCCCGCGGCCTCGACGGTGATGGCTTCGACGCCGGTGAGTCCGGCGTAATCTGCAAGCAACGCGCCGAGATGTGCCTGGTTGGAAAGATTGGGCGCGAGCATGTTACCAACATATAAGGCTTGTGGCTTTAGGCCTCCGCTATCTTTAATGGCCTCGCGAATCGCATCAAATGCGAGATCGCGTAATCCAATTTCCCAATGCTCACCGACTTCGGTTTGTCCAATACCTGCAATCACTACTTCTGTCATGTTTCCTCGTTGAGTAGGGGCACAACATGTTGTGCCCCTACAAATTTATTTCCAAATATTCTTGATGAAATTCAACTTCTCAATCGTTTGATAACTTCCGCCGCCTTCGTGACCGTTATATGGATAAACTTTTATATCCTTTTCGCTGTTCCAATTGTTGTAGGCGGCGAAGACTGTCGAGGGCGGACAGACTTCATCCATCAGCGCCGTGGAGAAAAGTGCCTTCGCTTTTGCGCGCAGTGCAAAGTTGACGCCGTCGAAATAAGATAAGGTATTGAAGACTGTATCGACTTTATCGCGATGAATATGGCAATAGTCTGCAATTTCTTTATATGGAAACGTATCAACCAATTCGGTGGCGCGGCGATAGTGACAAAGGAATGGCACATCCGGCATGGCGAGCAGAACATCAGGGACGAGGCCTGCCGCGGCGATGGTAATACCTCCGCCTTGTGAGCCTCCGGTCACCGCGATTCGATTGGCATCCACAGCAGAATGTGAACGCGCGGCTTCGATGGCACGCACCGCGTCTGTGAAGACGCGGCGATAATAATAATGTTTTGGATCGAGGATGCCGTTGGTCATGCTGCCGGGATAATGCGCATTGCCGCCTTCGGCATAAAGGTCAGGTGTGTCGCCCGGCGACCAGGCACTGCCTTGGCCGCGCGTGTCCATGATGAATTGAGCGTAGCCCGCGCTCGACCATAAAAGCCAGTCAATCGGGAAACTGCGTCCGCCGCCGTAGCCGATGAATTCAACGATGCACGGTAAAGGCGCAACATGTTGCGCTCTTACACGTTCCGCGGGCAGAAGCAACCAGCCTTTGACGGGTTGTCCGCCAAAGCCGTTGAAAGTCACATCGAAGGTTTCCTGCGCGGTGAGACCGTAATCCACTTTTTCGAATTTCGCATCGAGCGGATAGCTGTGCGTCTCATCCAATGTGAATTTCCAAAAGGCGTCGAAGTCCTTCGGTTCCTGACGCGCAGGCCGATAGGTTTTGAGTTCATCGAGAGTGAGATCAAAGAATGCCATTATGTCCTCCTGTCATTGCGAGGAGCGACCAAGTCGCGACGTGGCAATCTCCACTAACCTGCGTGCAGGAGATTGCTTCGCTCGCCGCCGCTTCGACTTTGTCCTTCGACACGGCTTCGCCGGTCAGCACTCCGCTCAGCGCGATGGCTCGCCCACAATGACATTTGATAAATTTACTTCATCTGTAACTTGCCGCGATAACGAACATACGTGGCGTAATCAATCTCCGTGCGGCGGGCGATGTATTCCTGGGTCTTGGTTGCCAGTCCAGCGCGCGCGGTGATTTTGTCAGTGACGAGAATGTCGAAGGCATCGGAACCCGCTCCCGATCCGAACGAGACGACGAGGATTCGATCATCGGGCTGGGCGATGTCGAGCGTCGCGGTCAGTCCGATCATCGCCGCGCCCGCATAAGTGTTTCCAATCACCGGTACGAGCAGGCCGGGCCGAATCTGTTCCGGTGTAAATCCCAGTTGCGACGCGACGCGCTGCGGGAACTTGGAATTCGGTTGGTGGAAGACCGCCCATTTGTAGTCCTTGGGAGTCGTGCCTGTGGCTTCCATCAGATGCGTGGCGGCTTCGGTGATGTGTTTGAAATAGGCCGGTTCGCCAGTGAAGCGCACGCCGTGTTCGGGATACTTTTGATTTTCGCGCCGCCAGAAGTCGGGTGTATCGGTGACATAGGAAAACGAGGCGTTGATGATGGCCAGCGATTCTTCCGCGGGACCGAGGATATACGCGCCGCCGCCCGCGCCCGCCGTGTATTCGAGCGCGTCGCCGGGCTTGCCTTGCGCGGTGTCCATGCCGATGGCCAGTGCATAATGTCCCATGCCCGAGCCGACCAATCCCATCGCGGCGACGAGCGCTTCGGTGCCAGCTTTGCAAGCGAATTCCCAATCGGCGGCTTGCGTGTTCGGGACGGCGCCAATCGCTTCGGCAACTATAGTTGAAGTGGGTT
>JBJKOR010000295.1:0-1152 GCA_046707185.1 Anaerolineales bacterium
TGCGAAATCAATCCCATACCGGCTGCCGGACTCCCAAAACGCTCACGCCCTGCCAGCGTTCTCGCGGTGGTATCACCCCAAGGATACGCTGGCACCGCGTCCCAAGCAAGAACATTCTAATAACGCACACCGTTGGGCTGCCTCGTGTACAATTGAGTTCTTGAAAATATTATCGTTTCGTGATATTATCGGCGCATGATCGAATCTTTCGCATCCGAAGAAACTGAAAAAATCTTTCGTGGTCAAGTTTCAAGGAAATTTCCGAAAGATATTCAGCGAACTGCCCGCCGAAAGTTGATTTACCTGGACGATGCAGAAAATTTACAAGACTTGCTTGCGCCTCCTGGAAATCGGCTTGAAAAACTAAAAGGGGATAGGGCTGGACAGCATAGCATCCGCATTAACGACCAATGGCGAATTTGCTTCAAATGGTCGAGTAATAAAGCAAAAGATGTTGAAATCGTGGATTATCACGGATGAGAGAAAATATGATGGACAAAACTTTATCACCCATTCACCCTGGCGAAATTTTGCTCGAAGATTTTATGAAGCCACTTGGCTTGAGCCAGTATCGCTTGGCGCATGACATTGGCGTTACTCCAATTCGTATCAGCCAGATTGTTAGTGGTGAACGTTCGGTTACTGTTGATACTGCTATGCGTCTGGCGCGTTATTTTGGCACAAGCGCGGCAGTATGGCTTCGTTTGCAAGTTCGCTATGATTTAGAAGTTGCGCAAAGCGAATTGAGCGACAAAATCAATCGCGAAGTAAAGGTACTTTCACAAACACCAAGTCACATTTAAGTCAAAAGGCAGCCCACCGATGAGTAGCACTTGTCAAGGGTTGGAAAAATGCTTTCTTGAGATAAAGGCTTTGGAAAAGTGAAGCTTTCCAAAGCCTTTTGGTTTGCATGCAGACGAGTGATTTTTTTAAAAAAGACAATGCTTCGCCATCCCACCAGGAATCCCTGCCGAGTTGGGCGCCATCTTTCCTGCGCGACTTACAAAATGGTTTTTTATCCAGCTATTGTTTCAAATGCAGTTCTGGTTTCAACGCCAGCACTTCCTCCGCAGAAGCAATCCGGCGCGGTCGACCGCTACGCACGATGCGTGTGAGCTGCTCGCCTCTGCCCAATTGCAACAGTCCATATTT
>JBJKOR010000296.1:0-3804 GCA_046707185.1 Anaerolineales bacterium
GGCTCAATCAGAATTTTGCCGTCGAACGGATTCATGCAGGCAAGCCTTGCTCTGCAAAAATGACAATGCTTCCCAATATGGTTATGCCGTTGCTGCGTGTGCTGGCGCCAGCTTTGCGGCCAAGCAACGTGGAAGGCCGTCGGGTCAGACTCCAGACCAATAAGTCGGCACCGTGGGTATTCCCACTCACCTTCGCGATTCGGTCGGTCCTCCTGGCCTATGACCGCCGTGTCCTGCTGTCGCGTGCTTTTGCACGAGCTGCCAATGGGACGATCGTGCTTTGTGACCGTTATCCATTTCTTGCGCCCGAGGCGCCAGATGGGCCGAGGTTAATCCACAATCCATTGCCTCGCGATCGCTATCCAATTCGGCATATGCTGACAGCACTGGAGCTAAAGTTGTACCAGCAAATACCAGAGCCCAATATTGTTATTTGCCTGACAGTCCCCGTCGAGATCGCAATTGCCCGAAATCGCACAAGAGGAAAACGCGAGCCAGAGGACTATGTGCGTCGCAGGCATTTAGCAAGAGCATCGGTGCCGGCCGGTCGCGCGCCCGTGTGCTTGATTGATACGAACCACCAAATCGATGAAACACTTCGTGACGTGAAAAGGACGATATGGAGCATCTTGTGATCCTCGTGACAATCTCGCTCGATACGCTATGAGTTGGATCCGTGGTGTCTCTCACTAGGCTGGAATGATGAATGAAATAAAGGTCAGGCTCGCAGGATGTAAAAGTGAGGTGAACGAGCATGTGCGGGACTTGCCTGTTTCCGGGAAGCTTGAAGCGCATCGACGTTATCCACCGCAATCGGCAACAAGGAGGTTAGAGCAACCTCCCCTGCACATGGCGCCCGGGACTAGAAAGCTTCGCCTGTTGCTGGTGATCACACGTCTTACGGTTGGCGGTGACACAAATGTTCTTCTCGATATAGCACGCCATTTTAGAAACCATCCAAAGTTCGAGGTGGAAAATGCCGCAGGTCCTGTTCCCGCACACGAAGTCGACCTCACATCCCTCGCGAATGACAGCCGGATACCCACTTCGATCATCCCAACTCTCACGAACCGGCCAGATCCCCGTTTACTGATTAACGCCATCTTCGACCTGGCCAGGTTAATACGGCGCAGAAAATACGACATTGTGCATACGCATTCGTCGGTTGCAGGCATTGTTGGTCGGATGGCTGCCGCGACCGCACGCGTACCAGCCATTGTTCACCACGTGCATGGTTGGGGGCTGCAGGAAGGGATGTCAATCCCAGTACGCCATTGTTACCTCGCACTGGAACGACTTTGCGCGCGATTTACCACGCGTCTGGTTGCCGTCTCAGCCCCAACCATCCATAAGGGACTTACTCACCGGATCGGTTCCAGAGGCAAATATGCGCTGATTTACAACGGTATCAATTTGCGGCAATTTCGGCAGCAGGCAGAAGACCCGCGGATACGTCGAGAACTGGGCCTAGGTCCAGAATCTAAGGTGGTGGGCATGATTGGCCGCCTGGACAGGCAGAAGAATCCTCTCGACTTTATACGGGCAGCGGCAATTGTTGAGCGCCAGTATCCCCAGGCACGGTTTCTGCTTGTCGGTGACGGCATTTTGCGCCCGGAATGCGAGCGGCTGATCAAGGAGTTGAACCTGGAAAACCAATGCATTCTGTTGGGGTTTAGAAACGATGTTCCCAAAATCCTACCAATGCTTACGATCCTGGTTTCAACATCCCTCTGGGAAGGTCTGCCCGTAGCCTTTCAGGAAGCAATGTGTGCCGGCAAGCCGATCGTTTCTAACGACGTGGATGGTGTGAGTGACGTTGTACGCGAGGGGGAAACAGGATATCTTGTGGCCCCACGCCGCCCCGAGGAGACGGCAGACCGAATCCTGCGTCTGCTGAATGACGACGAGTTGTGCAACCGTCTCGGCGCGAGTGCCCGTCTGGATTCTATGAAATTTTCCACAGACCAAATGTTGAGGGAAATAGAGTCCTTGTACACGGGATTATCAGTCCCACAGCAATAGGCGCTTCATGCAGCCCCTGCCGCGCCTTAGCAAAACACTGAACCCCCCAACCTACAGGTAGAAAGGGCCGAATAATGCCAGTAGAGATTAATTTGGAAGAGGATATAACCAAGCGCTATTCTTCGTTTTTCGAAACAAATCGCTTGGCACGTCCGGTGTCGTTTGCACGCGACGTTTACCTGAGTGGCAAGCTGAGGGAGCTTTCTTCCTTTATCGTATGGGAGTTATTGCACAGATTGCGTTTGTTTCCGGCGAAAAGTTATCTGGACTTTACCAGTTACAAGCCATTGGTCTTGGAGTCTGATGGTTCCTCCGAATGTTCGGGCTTAGATGACCGAGTGAAGCAGATACTCACAAGTTTGGGCCTGCACACAACATTGTGCGAGCAGAACTGGAAGCTGGTTTATCTGCGTCCCGATGGCGGTTTCGTCGGATGCCGGTACCCGAATGATAATGAAGTCTTCGAGAGTGATCACGACGGCGCAGTCAATTTCATCCACTCCTTTCATGAATCCATCAAATCAATATTCGTTTCAAGCCGTCAGATGACCTTTGTATGTGTTAAGGGAGGAGTCTATCGCCGCGTACCAGATAGCTCGGATTTCGTGCGGGTGATGGATTTTGCTTCACCACAAAGCTTCTTCAGGCACAACAACGGAATGGCCGAGATGCCAGACGGAACACTGGTGATCGGCGAGTACGGAAATGTATGGAATCACAAAAGTTGGAAGAACCTGGCGTATCTGTACTCGAGTTCCGACGACGGGATGAACTGGAAGACAACCGACTTCCTGATCCGGCGGGGAACGAACAAACATGTCCACGTCGTCAAGTACATCAGTTTGTTGAACAAGTTGTTCGTGGCGGATGGCGACAATCACAAGAGACTTTGGATGACCGACGCGAAGTTCTTCAGGGATTGGAATGGGACAAAGTGGACCACTGCAAATCGATTCCACATCCAGATGGGCGGCTACACATCGATCGTCGAGGCTGATTACAAACTTTTCTTTGGGACGGACTATCAGGGAGGGACGAATTTTATTGTCGAGTCCACAAATGGCGAGACATTCACAAAGAAAGTGATTCCAGATCCATATAGGCAAAGCCCCATAGACAACATGCTTGTGAGGAAATCATCGGAGGGAATGGAGATATGGGCGAACCTTCCCTATTCGACAGCAGCTTCAAAATGTTTGTTGATGTTCACGAGGGATGCCGGGAAAAGCTGGAACCGGGTGGTGGAGTACGACAGGAAAAACCACATCGTCTGGCTGATAAGTTCATCATCGCATGCGCCGGAGTCATTGTATCTCGCGATTGAAGATAGAAAGACCAAATATCGCAGAGTGTTCAAGGTCGGGGAAGAACGATAATGGCGACTATTCAGAGTCAGATGGCTGCTGAAGAAACTATTGTTGCAATGCGCCCCCTGGGGTCGGTAGCGATGTTAAGCGAGGGTCTCAAAAGCGCCTCATTGAACTACTGTCACTGGAAAAGCAATAACACGCTTGACCAGTCTGGCTCGGGCGATAAAGATCTTGATCTTCTGATTGACAGGTCTGACTCGCTCAAGTTTTCTTCTCTTGTCGCGCAGTTCGGCTTCAAACTTGCCCATGCACCGTCCGAAAAGGAAATGCCCGGCGTCTTGAACTACTTTGGATACGACGCGGCTGCTGAGAAATGTGTCCATGTGCATGCGCATTATCAACTTATTGCAGGGCACGACTTGTCAAAGAACTATCGGTTGCCTGTCGAGCTGGCTTACCTTGAAACATCAAG
>JBJKOR010000297.1:0-4123 GCA_046707185.1 Anaerolineales bacterium
ATTGAAAAATCCCGCCGCGCGAACGCCATCAAGCGGGCAAAAGAGCGCAATATCATCATTCCCACCTACGCACAAATGAAGGATCCTTCGAAGATTCCTGCGAAGACTAAAGAGGAATTGAGGAAGATTGGGCTATGGGATGTTCATCCGCGCAATCTGTTCCGAATCACTTGGCATAACGAACCCACCGCCTCGGGCGGGACGTTTGGCGGAGTCAATTATCTTGAGCTGCCATCTTCGCTGACAGGAGTCAAGGCACGCATTATCGTGCTGGTTGGCAAATGGTTCCCGACTGGCGCGCACAAAGTCGGCGCGGCGTTTGGCTGCCTCGTGCCGCGCCTCGTGACCGGTCAGTTCGACCCGACAATCCAAAAGGCAGTCTGGCCTTCGACCGGGAATTACTGCCGCGGCGGCGCGTACGATTCTGCTTTGCTGGCATGTGAGTCAATCGCCATTTTGCCGGAAGGCATGTCGAAGGAAAGATTCGATTGGCTGTCGAAGATTGCGGGCGAGACCATCAAAACCCCCGGCTCTGAATCGAACGTCAAGGAAATCTTCGATAAGTGCAAGGAACTGCGCACTTCCGGCGAAGACTTGATGATCTTCAACCAGTTCGAGGAATTCGGAAATTATCTCTGGCATTATGAAGTAACCGGCCATGCCATGGAAGAAGTGTTGAAGAAAGTCATGGGCAAAAGCGATCATTATCGCGGCATGGCATCGGCGACGGGTTCAGCAGGGACGATTGCCAGCGGTGATTATATGAAGCAACTCTTCCCCGATAGCAAAATCGTCGCCAGCGAAGCGCTGCAATGCCCGACGCTTTTGGAAAACGGCTTCGGCGCGCACCGCATCGAAGGCATCGGCGATAAGCACGTGCCGTGGATCCACGACACAAAAAATACGGATATGGTCGTCGCGATTGATGACAACGCGGTTGTCAATCTTTCCCGTCTGTTCAACGAAGAGGTTGGGCGTAAATACCTCGTCAAGCAAGGTGTGCCTGAAAAGCTCGTCTCCCAACTCGATCTGATGGGCTTCTCCGGCATCTCGAATGTGTTGAGCGCCATCAAGGCCGCCAAGTATTATGAGATGGGTGAGAACGACATTATGCTTACCGTGTTGACTGACTCGATGGAACTGTATCACTCGCGCATCCAGGAAATGCACCAGGAATATGGTCAATATACGGAAGCCAACGCCGCCGCAGACTTTGCGCGTTACCTGCACGGTCAATCCACGGATAACCTGCTTGAACTGCGTTACACCGATCGGCGCCGTGTCCATAACTTGAAGTATTACACCTGGGTCGAACAGCAAGGCAAGACATACAATGAAATCCTAAAACAATGGTATGAACCGGACTACTGGACCGATGTCCAGAGTCAAGTCGATCAAATTGACGAGTTGATCGTTGAGTTCAACAAAGAAGTCGGCTTGGCGTAGACCAAACTGGCCAACATGGACGAGAATGTTTTTCTCGTCCATGTTTTTATTTCTCCGCCACAGGGTTTAATGCTAAAATTATTACGTTCGACTGCGCTCAGCGCGATCTAACATGCTAACTGAAACATCCCTGATTTTGATTTGTGTCATGCCGACGCCGCGCGATCTGGAGATTGCGCGGCTTTTGGGCTGGTATCGGATTCCGCTTCGCACCGCGCCGAAGGTGGTTGCCGTGGACTATCTGGCTTTTTATCAACCCTCGAGCTTTGGCGATTCCGGCGGACGGATCGAGTTTGCCGCCTCGGTGCGCGGCCATGAATTGACGACGCGCCGTGAATTGTTGAAGGACGATTCCAATCATCCGCGCGCGAACGAAGAGTATTACAAGATCCAAATCGGCGGGTTGGAGAAATTATCGAATCCCATCGTTGCGGATAAGTGGAAACGCCTGACGTTTTTATATTCAACGGGGGAATATTTGTTGAGGGCCAAGACTTTGAATGATTTAGTAGTAAAAGATGATGAGCGCGCGTTGTTGTGGCATTCACTACGCGAGCGTGCCGAGAATCAACAACTATATAAAACTGATTTGCCCGAAGTGGAACTTCCGCCCGAAGTGTTGATGGCGTTGTTGGGAATCAAGGAAGAAAGAGACTCATATGCGTCAAATTCATTGAATGAGGATGACTGGTAGTAATCATGACAACTGCGCAATTGATTCTCTTGGCTGTTTTATTCATTCCCTTGGTCCTGGTGTTCACCAATCGCCTTCGGATAGATTTGGCGGCTTTGTTGATGGCAGTATCTTTGGGCGTTTTACAGTTCGCGGGTTTTGGAATTCTTGGTCCTGCAGGGACGCCGGATGCCGCGCGGAAGATCCTTTCCGGCTTTGGACAACCCATTATCCTGATTCTGATTTCATTGTTCATCCTGACGCGCGTTTTGGAAAAGAGCGGCGTTACACGTTGGATCGCGTGGCAACTGCTAAGAGTCAGTGGAGACAAACCGGGCCGCTTGATCGGGCTTTTTGCAAGCACAGCGGCTTTTCTCTCGCTTTTTATGAATAATCTGGCGGCAGGCGCGCTCGTGCTTCCCATTGCCATGGAAGTCGCGCGCCGTACGCGAATCAAACCCAGTAAGTTGCTTATCCCAGTGGCCTATGGAACTTTACTGGGTGGAGCCGCCACATATTTTACAAGTGCAAATATTATCGTCAGCACCCTGTTGGAAAGCGCCAAACCTCCTCAAGCGGGCTTGAATATTTTGGATTTCACGCCAACCGGAGGGTTGATTGCTATCGTAGGCATTTTATTTCTGGCCTTTTTTGGTCAGCGGTTGCTTCCAGAACGCGAACCCACAGAGGAACAGAATTTTGCGCGGCTCACGGGTGGTGAATTGGAAAAACTTTATTCAATCTCGGAACGTTTATGGGAAGCCCGTGTTCTGCCGAATGCAAAGTTGGTTGGGAAAACTCTCGTTCAATCTGGCATTGGCCATGAGTGGGGCGTTACAGTGGCTGCTATTTATCGTAATAAGGAAGATATCCTGTTGCCCCAGCCTGGGCAGATTATTAGTGAAAATGATTTGCTTGTTTTGGTTGGACGCGAGGAGAAGATCAAGAATCTGAAGAAATTAGGGTTGGACATCCACACCGAGAATAGTGAGAATGATTTGAGTGCGAAAGGAGTCACGTTTGCAGAGATTATCCTGGCCCCGCATTCGAAAGCCATCGAGCAGACTCTGAAAGAACTTGATTTTCGCCGCCGTTTTGGTGTGAGTGTGATCGCACTTCATCGTATGCAGCGAAGTTACCGAACAGACGTTGGCGATTTTAAACTAAGTTTTGGCGATACCTTGTTGGTTGTCGGGTCTCCATCCCAATTCGAAAGCTTGCGGCGCAGCCCCGATTTTATTGTGATCGAACCCAATTGGAGCGATCAGCCCATCAATCGGAAGGAAGCAATACTGGCTACGACCATCATTGTCGCGGGCATCGCGGCATCCATTGCTGGTGCACCGGTCTATTTGGCTATGTTGGCAGCTGCAGTGCTGGCTCTCCTTGTGGGAAAATTGTCGGTGGAAGATGCATATCATTCTGTAGAATGGCAAGCTATCTTTCTCATCGCCGGAATGTATGTGGTCAGTGATGCAATGGTGGAAACCCAGCTTGCTGGTTTGCTGGGAAACTTCATGTTACCTTTGGTGAGACCATTCGGTGCATTGGGATTGGCTGCAGGCGCGTATCTCCTAAGTTCTCTCCTTACGCAATTCATGGGTGGACAAGTCACCGCTCTTATCACCGGGCCAATCACCATCAGCGCCGCGATTCAAATCGGAGTCAACCCACAGGCCATTGCAGTTGCAACTGCCGTTGGTTGTTCAGCCTGTTTTCTCACTCCGTTGGCTCACCCCGTCAACATCTTGATGATCGCACCAGGCAATTATACGTTTGGCGATTTCTTCCGAAGCGGATGGATGCTGACCGTTATTGCTTTTGTGATGCTGTTGGTCGGCATGGTATTGTTCTGGCACCTATAGGAGTTTGTCATGAATACACTGATTAAGAATGGAACATTGATTACTGCATCCGAAACATATCAAGCTGATATTTTGATTGAGAATGAAAAAATTTCCCGCATCGGCACTTCGACTTCGCTCAGCACGGACTTGGAAGCGG
>JBJKOR010000298.1:0-1593 GCA_046707185.1 Anaerolineales bacterium
GGTGAGATCGAGACCAAGTTTGCGGGCCATTGCTCCGGGGACAACGTGCGCGTGGTCGTGGATTTATCCGGGGTAAGTTTTTTGGCATCCATCGGGATTCGATTGCTGATGCTGAGCGCCAAATCCATGAACAAGCGCAACGGGAAAATGGTGATTCTGAAGCCCATTCCCGATGTAAAAAGCGTTCTCGAAACGACCGGCATTCCTGGAATCATTCCGGTGTATTCTTCGCTGGAGTCTGCGGAAACGGTGTTGCTGGCTCCGCAAAAACAATGATCAAACCGAGCAGAAACTCCGAAGCGTAAACTCCGGAGTTTTGTTTTCCCAGTCCCCCATCGGCCACATCGAAAGGTGGTAGCATAGTCATCGAATTATAGGAATTTCAAAGACTATTCATCGGTAATTCGTGGTGGAGGCATCCTAATGAAACATTCCATAAGTTGTTTGATTCTGATCCCGGCACTGTTTCTAACGGGGTGTCGATCTGCAAAGACGCCTCCGCAAAGAGAAGCTGTAACGGCTCATCCAACTCCGGCAAGCGTACCCACTACCAACGCGGTCAGAGCGTCCGCATCGTTTCCTTCAAGCCTGATCAAACACGTGGTCAAGGACGCCGATCAGCGTCAGGCGGTGTGCAATGACGGCACTCCGGCAGTCTATTACTTCAAGCGCGGTTCGGGCGCGGACGCCTCGCATTGGATCATCTTCTTTCAAGGCGGAGGCTGGTGCAGTAATGCTCCATCCTGCGCCTATCGTTGGAACACTCAACACGATATGATGACTTCCGATGGTACACCTGCCATCTTTCCGGCGGGCGGCATCTTTTCCATCTCCTCTCAAATAAACCCGGACTTCGTTAACTTCACGCAGGTGTATGTCAAGTATTGCAGTTCGGATATCTACTCCGGCGACTCAGAACAACAAGTCAACGGCATGACGATTCAATTCCGCGGGCATAAGATCCTCGAGGCGATCATCGAGGACCTGGAAGACGCGGCGGTGATTCCATCGCCCAATTTGAAAGACGCGACTCAAGTCCTCGTTGGCGGATCGTCCGCGGGAAGTTACGGCGCGGCGAGCAATATCGATTGGATCGCGTCCCAATTGACCTGGGCGAAAGTGAGAGGTGTGCTCGATAGCAGTTGGGTGCCGCCGCTGCCGAATTACGCTCCGGGTCCGCGCGAGCCGATGCCGGGATCTGCTGACTTCTACAATTATTTTTCAGCGACAGTGGATCAATCCTGCGCGGCAGCGAATCCCAGCCAACCACAAATCTGTCTTTCGACACTTCAACTCTATCCGTACATCACCACACCGGTCTTCGTCTATGCCGAACAGCGCGACCCGGCTCTGAGTTCGATCAGGGGCATAACAAATCCGAATGATCCGGCGCAAGCCGCGTACATGAATCAATATGCGGCATCGCTGCGCCAGTCGCTTCAAAACGTGACCGCCGTCTTCAGCCCAGCGGCGGGAATCCACACCGCACTGACCGATGATAATTTCACGAACATCAAAATCAACGGTTATGACTTTCAACAGATTTTGGGCAATTGGTATTTTGGGCGTTCAGGACCAATACGAGTCATCGCT
>JBJKOR010000299.1:0-5957 GCA_046707185.1 Anaerolineales bacterium
ACCATGTACAATGCAGGCTGGCTGGCATCTGCCAACCCCGCCATCAAGATCGACCAGGCCCAGCCCAAGCTTTCCACGAGCATCACCGCCGGCACACTTGGGTCGAACGGCTCGTATCTTTCGCAAGTCACCCTAACCGCATCTGCTTCGGACGCGGCTTCCGGAGTCGCCACCGTGCTATACAGCCTGGATGGCGGCGCATGGACAAGTGGAAGTTCAGTGGCCGTTTCCAATGATGGCAGCCATACTGTGGCATTTGCATCTCAGGATAATGCCGGGAATATGATCGTTGTCTCTCAAGTGGTCAAGAAGGACCAGGCCAAACCCGTGATTACGCTAACACCCGCCGGAACCGGCGGCTCGAATGGCTGGTACATCTCGAAGGTCAACGTTGCAATCAGCGTGACCGATGCGGCGAGTGGTGTGCAGTCTTCTTCCTACAATGTGGATGGCGGCGCGGCGATCAACAATGCGGGTGGAGTCACGGTGCCGCTTTCGGATGGAGGACACACGATCTCGGTCACAGCGACAGATGCAGCGGGAAACTCCGCCGCGCAAGACCTTTCATTGAAGATCGATACGGTCCCGCCCTCCTTGTCCGCCGCCATCTTTCCCAGTACTCCGGACGGGGCCAACGGCTGGTACAAGAGTCCGGTGGCGCTCACCGCCTCCGCTGCGGACAGCGGTTCCGGGGTTGCGGGGATCGATCACCAGCTCGATGGCGGCGCATGGACATCCGGCGCAGGGTTCACGGTGAACAGCGATGGAACTCACACCGTTCTCTTCCGGGCCACGGACCAGGCAGGCAACACAGCCACCTTGGACCCGCTCGCCTTCCAGATCGATCACACTTTCCGGATCGACCAGACCCCGCCGCAGATCACTTTTACGACCACTGGAACGTTAGGCTCGAACGGCTGGTACACCTCCGCAGTGAACACCACGATCCATGTCACCGATCCGACCAGCGGGATCCTGTCCTCCCAGTACAGCGTGGATGGAGGCACGGCGATCAGTAACGCCGATGGTGTGGTCGTTCCATTCTCGGATGGATTGCACACCATTTCGGTCAATGCCGCAGATGAGGCTGGGAACAGTGATACACAAATCCTCAACCTGAAGGTCGATACGATCGTTCCAACGCTCTCGGTGGCGGTCCACCCCGCCTCGCCGAATGGCGCGAACAATTGGTACACCGTTCCGATCACTTTGAACGCTTCCGCATCCGACTCGGGCAGCGGGCTGGACGCGGTTGAACATCAAGCGGATGGAGGGGCGTGGACGACGGGTTCCAGCCTGACCTTGACGAGCGACGGCAATCACACTGTCTCGTTCCGTGCGACCGACCTGGCAGGCAACCGCGTGGTCTCGAGCGCACCATCTTTCCAACTTGACCAGGCTGCACCAGTCTCTCAGTTCAGTTCTCCCGCCCCATCCAGCCTGGAGATCGGCGCGTTCCAGGTCGCCGGTTCCTGCACCGACAAAACTTCCGGCCTGTCTTCTGCTCAAATCTCGTGGGATAATGCGAATTGGACTACTCTAACGATGCAATCCGGGTCATGGTCGGGTGTCTTGAATCCAAGTTCGGAGCCGAACGGATCGGTGACGCTGTATGCGCGCGCCGTGGACCTGGCCGGAAATGTCGAAACTCCCATTCGATTGCCGTTGACGCTGGATAACCATTCCCCAGCCATTTCGCTCACTTCATCCTGGAAGATCTGGGAGAGCGGATCGCTTTCGATCACCCCGGACGTGTTCGCCGTCAAGAAGCCGCGGGTCTCCGTCCAGGATCCGGAGCACCGCTGGCCGGAACAAACGATCCCGGTCGTTTATTCCGGTGCCTTTCCAAGCGCATCGACCATTCATGCCAAGATCCAATGGGATCGTTATTTTGGCGGCATCGCTGCGCCGCCCGGGAATTACGCGGTGGTGGTCACGGACTGCGATGTCAATAATGTCTGCAATCAGGCACAAGGCGAGATTTCCATTCCCAAGCCGATCCTCAACATTCTTCCGATTTTTCCAACCGCAACCTTGCCACCCAGCCGGACTCCGACTCTGATCCCCGCTTTCACCCCGACCGCGGCTGGAACTCAAAACGCGGTGCATGCGACCCCGACGCGCGTGCAAGTCTTCATTCTTGCTACGCCTCCACCTGCGCCAATCCCCGTGACAGGCGTTCCTGCTTCGAATTCCTCCACGAATTGGCTGGCCGTATTGATGGCGCTGGGTGCTGCGGCAGGTGTCACAGCGTATTCCAAGCCGATCAGGAAGGTCAGTGTTCGCAAGGTACAAGGGACCTCTTGGCGCCCGGTATGGAAACCAGCTGTGCCTGCTGCCAAAGCCGCTAGTCCGCCGGTCAAGAAGGCACACCGCCATTCCAAAAAGCCGAGATGGTGGAGGCTCAGACATCCACCGCGGCTGTCGTACCGGCAGATTGCGAAAGCGTATCAGGCGTCGTTGAACAACTTCAAAGCCAGGTTGAAGGGACAGGGCTTGTCGGATGCGGAATCCAGCGCGCTGAGGAAGCAGGCCATTCGGAATGGGAGCATTTCATCGGTAATGGGTGCAGCGCAAAACGCTGTCGAAGAAAACCAACGTCAGATCGCCGAAGCTGCCGCCAAACGCCGGGCGATCGAAGATGCGCGCACCGAGCGCAAGGAGCAGCAGATCGAAGCTTTGATGCCGCACGAAGAGCCTGCGCCGCCACCACCTGCCGATAACAGTTATGACAAGTTGGATGCTGCCCATGCGAATGCGGGCAGTCTCAGCCTGGCACAGACTACGCCCAAGCCCGCCGAGTCGAGACCCTGGTGGCAAAGCGCATGGGATGGCATCACGACTGCTATGATGACACCTATTCAAAGCGCGATAACAGCGATTTCCCAACCGGGCGCGCCAAAAGTATTGGCTGAACCCGTGAGTGAAAGCAATGGCCCATCTTTGTTGGATAGATTAATTCCATGGAGCGGGTGGAACACAGCACGCAAGGCCGTTTCAACCAGCCTGAAAGTTGCTGAGAAAGGTAATACTTATTCTTATGACGATACTATGCTTGGATTGGATCGGTGGAAATCGGATATGAGTACCCAGCAATTCCAGCATCTCCAAACGCGCATCAAGCAGGGAAGCATCACATGGAATGATACGCTGGACCAGATTAGTACGTTGCAAACGTATAAGGGATACGACAACGAAAAAATGGTTTCTGCTCTGAGGGAGATATATTACCCAACAGCCTTGGATAATTTTATCGCTGGGGCACAGAACTATGATGCAAGTATTTTTACTGTCAACAATTCTGGAAGCCAACATGGGATCCCAGAAGGCAATGCCCAATTTGCCGAGGCATCACTATTACTTACCACACAGGGACAGAATTATGCTGTTCCGGTTACATCCATTCAATATCCAAGTGAATACCCGCTTCAGGGTGAGTTCAAGTTCGACCACGTTATCGCGGCACTTGATGGAAATTTCCATAACTCAACGAATGGGTATATCGGACTGGATGGGCAGGACAATACAGTACGGCCAGGCGACGCGACCTTGTTAAATATTTTTCAGAGGAAAGCTCCGCAGTCTGGGCTGTTGAGCGGAATTGCAGAAGATGCCAAAAACATGGGATCTACCCACCTCTTTACAAACCTTGGCCTCGATCCCAAAAGGATTCAATCCTTGCCAGCAGTGACTTGGCAAGGCGATCTGGCCGGAGCGGTGGGCAAGGCCATTGAACCTGGAAACAGTGTTGTGAAAGGGTACAATACTGAAATGCCGAAACATGATTTCGAAAGCGATATCCTTGGCGTCAATCTGGCGGACTCCAAGGTGATAAATGAGAATAGTGTTGATCTGGCGCAACAATTGAAAACAGCGCTGGCTCCAAACAGCCCATTGGTGACACAACGATATAGCCTGTTCGTCTCATCACTGTCAAGGGACGGTCTTCAAATTGATCCAGCCACGATGCAAATCCCCCCTACATCTCAGCAGGCATTTATATCGAGTCAAAAAAACATGGTGGCAGATTTGGGCGTGGGCTTTTATGCAAGCAATCATATCAGCGATGCTATACAACTTGCTTATCTCCCAAAGAGCAAGATGTTTCTTGACGCAACTAATGTGGCGAATCAGGCATCGAAATCAATCATCCAAATGTTCCTGAATCAATTAAATAGCGGACTGAAAACGGAGTTTACTCCATGAGCTTCAAAATGCTTGGAAGAAAAAGTTGTCTAAATCACACGGCACGACTAGTTTTGTTTCTACTCATCGTTTTGATGGTCCTGATCGGAGGATTGGTTATGTGGTTAAACCGGAGCACCATTTGGATGGAGCGCCATTTGAACGTTCAGTGGCGGATTGAAGGAGAGGGGAGCGGAAACGCGACGATTACTTCCTTTTCTGCCCGCGTAGATAGAGATTTAATTTACGGAGGAGGAAAACTTGCGTTCTCTGTTTCAGCACTACTTCACAACCGTGGCGAGCAGGACCTAGAAATCACACAAATCAGTTTGAAATTTATAGATACGCAAGGGTACGACAGTGGGATTGTGAACGATAGAAGCCTCTTGACTTATCCAAGCCTTTACTATAACAATCTCCCACGAACAATGGGACAAATGTTGCCGGCAGGAGGCGTACAGGCTGTACAAATTGGTAGCTACATGCCCCTGCACGAAAGCGAGGCAGATAGATTCAATCAAGAATATATAGCGGGTAAGTTAACCAGCCCCAACCTTTTCGATATTCTACATATGATCCTTGTAAATATTAGCCCATCCTCAATTGCGTGGAAAGATGCGATTATAACGGTAACAGTGCAACCTGCTGATCCGCGGATTTCAGCCTGGTATCAAACCTGGACGGATCGCCTAGTCATTACAGATGCCGAGCCGATCAAGAATAATAAAAACTTCTATCATGTTGAGGGGTACGTGAAAGGTTATGATGAAATCGTGAAACAATTGGAGACAAAATATAACCAAGCGGGTTCGTCCTTCTATCAACCCACGCTAAGAGCTGTAATTGGATATTATGATTCCGACGGTAACTTTCTGGCATACGACACACTTCGGCTGGATGTTCCGCCTTCCGGCGAAAAAGGAGGCCAGTTTGCGTACGATTACTGGTTGGGCAAGATTCCCCATGGCAAGACAATCGCGGATGTGAAACCATTGATATTAGAACTGTCGAATGAAACCCGATAGGCGATATTTATGTTGACTTTCGTTGAATCCCGTTGGCCGTTCCTCTCTATCCTGCTTTTGCTTATCCTGCTTGCGATGCTATCCTTTATGCCATCCATTGCAGGCGCATTCTCAATCATTATGCTTGTCTTGAGCATCGGTATGGCAACTGTGTTCATCGTTCGCAGGCAATTGCAAGCTTATCGCGCAGGCAAGATTGACCACATCAGTATGATTCGCAACATTGTGGTTGAAGTCATCGGTCTCCTGCTCACGATTGTACTGGCGGCTTTGATCGTCAGAAGTGCGGCTGAGAGGATGAATCTATCATCGGGGTGGACAGGAATTGCGATTGCCATTGCGTTATCCATCTTGATTGGCTTGGTCATCGGCTGGCTGGTCAAGGTGACGTGGGGAAGGTTGGCGATTGCAAAGGGTGAATAAAAAATCGCCGCATGTGACCCCGACGCGCGCACAAGTGTTCATCCTTGCCACGCCGCCATCGGCGCAGATCCCCGTGACGAACATTCCTGCTTCGATCCCCAATCCAACCCTTCCGCTTGCCGCGCTTGCCGCCACCGCCGGTGTGGTGGCGTATTCCTCAACCAAGAGAAAGGGATACAAACTCGCTCCGGGGACTACTGCACGCATTGTGCCTGCCGCGCTCACGTATACCGGCAATTCAGCAACACAAACTCTGGATGGAACTCCGCCGCCGCCACCGACACCTCAGCCTGTGCCACCACCAACGCCGCCAACGCCCGTATC
>JBJKOR010000300.1:0-2883 GCA_046707185.1 Anaerolineales bacterium
GGACAATTGCCGCAAGCCATTCCGCTCCCGCCGCCAGATACGAATTGGGGACGCGTCAAGGCTTTTTCTTTGGACGGGGACGATCTCTACGTGATGGATCCGCCCTCCCATGCGGTTTGGGTTTACGTTGGCAAAAGCGACACGTTCATCGACCGGCCTTATTTCTTCTTCGGTGACCAGGTACCGAACATCGAAAACGCGATCGACATTGCCGTCAGCAACGGCGAGATGTTCATTCTCCATGCCGATGGTCACCTTTCCACATGCTCGTTCAGCAGCATTCAAAGTGTACCCACGCGTTGTGAAGACCCGGCCACGTTGAGCGCCCCCCTGCCCGCTTATAGCGACACGAACCTTTTCTCCCAAACGCATTTTACGCAAATGATGTTTGCTCCCGCGCCCGACTCATCGCTGATGATTTTGGATCCCGATAATCAAAGCGTTTTTCGCTTCGCCCCGCTTTCCCTGCAATTGCTGAATCAACTCGCACCTCCCGCGGGACGTGCGAATCCACTGCCGCACAATCAGGCCAGCGCCATGGCGGAGAGTCCCAACCATATCCTCTATCTCGCCCTCAAAGACGAGGTATACTTCGCCTCGGATTCGCCTTAAAGTTTTTTATAAGTGGTTTAAGAGGAGCATTATGTTTGATTATTTGAACTCTCTAATCGGTCATGTTGTTCAACAACCCGCACCACAGCATATTCAGGGGACTTCAGCGGTCGCCAACCTCGTTGCAGACGATCCCAACGCACCGGCGCAAATCGTCAACGTCAAGGCTTTAGTAATCACATACAACCCGACCATGGGTCCTGCCACCGGAAAGAAGCTGGCTGACTCGGAGAACTGGTCCTCGCCGGATAATTTGGTCAATGGATATATCTCCAGCCTCCTGCAAAACAGTAATGGTTTGGTACGTCACCAAGTGGTCCAAAACATCGTGCTGGACGAATTTCCGGCGCTGACCGATGGCTTCCAGTACAACGCTCAATCCTTCTTATCCGTGCTGAACGGCTCCACACCGGCACACAACCCCTCCGGCTTCGATTACAACGGCTTACTGACGCGCTTCAACATCCTGCAGCGCGTGGCAAACAACGAGTTCGATGAAGTTTGGGTAATGGGATTTCCCTATGCTGGATTGTACGAATCGATCATGGGCGGAGCGGACGCATTCTGGTGCAACGCCCCCGCGCTGGCGAATACTTCCTCCTGCAATCGGCGCTTTGTAATCATGGGATTCAACTATCAGCGGACCGTCGGTGAGATGTTGCATTCCTATGCCCATCGCGCGGAGAGCATCATGGCGCAGGTGTTCAATTGCCAGGATTTCCTGGCGTGGGCCTACAAGCCGAATCGCTCGCCCGCGACCATCACCGCCGGACAAACGCTGAACCTCTTTCAGCGTTTCATCCTCTTCGATCAGATCGCGCCCGGCCAGGCCGGAGTCGGACTCGTATACTTCGCTCCCAACAGCGTCAAGGATTACGATTGGGGCAATCAGAAACAAGTCAACAGCACCTGCTATGATTGGCTGGCTTTCCCAAATCTCACCGGTGCGACTCGCAGTGTGAATTGCACGGAATGGGGCAACGGCGATGACGGTGCGTATCAAAATTGGTGGCTGAATCACCTGCCGAAAGTGAACGGAATCAAGAACGGAATTTACAACAACTGGTGGTATTATGTTGCAAATCCGAACAATGTAAAATGTAAGTTGAAATGAAGTTATGGTAAAATCCCTCCGCTTCCTGAATATCAGCAGGACAGCATGGAGGGATGGCCGAGCGGCTGAAGGCGCATGTCTTGAAAACATGTTGGGGTCACACCCACGTGGGTTCGAATCCCACTCCCTCCGCCATCAGCAGGAACTTAACAATCTATTTTCTGGGGAGGTGCCAGAGTGGCTGAATGGGCTCGCCTGCTAAGTGAGTGCCGGGGTGACTCGGCCGCGGGTTCGAATCCCGCCCTCCCCGCTGTTACACGCCATTGGATTTATTTCCACTGACGCGGAGCAAACCGTGGACGGCCTTATTAAAGGCTGAAACGCAAAAACTGGCTGTGCGGCCAAAAATGCGTTTCCACGCAGGTAGTGGCCTTAAGTAAGTGATGCTGGCAAGCGGAGATTAAAAAGCCAAACGCGAATAGCGGAAATCAGTGAATTTTACGAATGTTTTTGAAAAATATCTGCAGCATTCATCCATTCGCGTTAAAGTTCGTCACTTACTTTTGTACCACCACCCGGAATTTCCAGTGATCGTCCTGCCGATCGTGACCCAGCATTACATGATGCTGCAGCGCAACTTGCTGTACACGGCGATCACAAGGGCGTGTAAATTGTGTGTCCTGGTGGGCAGTCGCCGCGCCATTGGCATGGCCGTG
Organism: Anaerolineales bacterium; assembly: GCA_046707185.1. Lineage (GTDB taxonomy): Bacteria > Chloroflexota > Anaerolineae > Anaerolineales > Villigracilaceae > Fen-1038. The sequence goes on from JBJKOR010000300.1 coordinate 2,383, forward strand.
AAGAACAATAAGGTGGCTCAGCGTTTCACGGCACTCGAATGGAGGTTGTTGTAACCATTCCAATCTTCCATTGACAAGGTAGTGATATGTCATTATTATTCACGTCATGAATAACTATTATTCACCACCAAAGAGGTATTTGGCTCGTTGGATCTCCCCCTCTCTTCAGGAAGCCAGCCGCGATCATCCCATTATTGTTTTGACCGGCGCACGCCAGGTTGGAAAAAGTACGCTGCTTCTCAACTCCGAGCCATTCCGAGGTTGGCGTTATCTCAGCATGGATGATTTCGATATCCTAGAACAAGCCCAGCGAGACCCGGAAGCGCTATGGGCTGGGACAGATCGCATTATTCTCGATGAAGTTCAAAAGACTCCAGATGTAATGGCAGCCGTGAAGCAAGTCGTGGATCGGAATCCTGGAAAATACCGCTTTGTACTTTCGGGATCAGCCAACCTGCTGCTCATGAAACAAGTCAGCGAAAGCCTGGCAGGCCGGGCGGT
>JBJKOR010000301.1:0-2988 GCA_046707185.1 Anaerolineales bacterium
AATCAAGGTTCGCGCGGCAAAGATGTTGGACGTGGCAGATCATTCGAACATTCGGCTGTCGAATCGCATGGCGATTGCGCCCACCGGAAAATCCGTCTCGCTCGCCGAGATTGCTCTGGATACGTTACACAAGAACGACCAGGAACAAATCATGGGCATCGGCTCGTATGTCTCGCCGTTCTCGCCGCCGCCGTTCGCGGCGCAATTCGCGGAAGTGACCGTGGATAGCGAAACCGGTGTGGTGCACGTGGACAAATTGGTAATGGCGGTCGATGGCGGTGTGATCGTAAATCCCTTAACCGCCTCCGGACAAATCGAGGGTGGAATGACGCAAGCCTTGGGTTACGCCGTCTGTGAAGAGATGCGTTACGATGACAAAGGAAACGCCATCGAACGCGACTTGGACGACTACCATATCTTCCGCGCGGACGAGATGCCGGAGCTCGAAACGATTTTTGTCGAAACCTTCGAGCCGAGTCACCCGTTCGGGGTCAAGGCGGTGGCGGAAATCCCGATGGACGGCGTTGCACCCGCGGTGGGTAACGCGGTTCTCGATGCGCTCGGAATCAATATCGATGATAATCCTGTCACGCCTGAGAAAGTTTGGCGGGCCATGAAAGGGAAATAAATTCAAAAGACCTGATGGTTTGCCATCAGGTCTTTTGATAAAATAGACTTATGTCAGATCAAATCTTCGTTATCGGTCACGTCAATCCGGATACCGATTCCATTGCCGCAGCGTTGGGGTATGCCTGGCTTTTGCGTGAGCGCGATAAAGCCTCGGCGGTGTCGGCACGCGCGGGCGCGGTCAACCCGCAAACTTCGTGGGTGTTGAAGCGATTGAATCTCGATGCGCCGGTTTTGCTCACAGACGCCTCGCCGCGCTTCGAGTCGATCACCCAACGTTTCGATACGCTTCGCCCGGATAGCCAACTTGGTGCGGCCTGGACGCTGGCTTCGCGCACGGGCGGCCTTGCGCCTGTGGTCAGCGAGGATGGCAAACCGTATGGACTTATCAATGGAATGAGTCTCTTCAAATATTTTACGGATACGCTTGGCCCGCGGCCCGGCGAAACGACTGTGCACGAAATGATGTCGGTCAGTTGCCGCGAAGCCGTTGATACGACCGTCCCAAAATATGTGGCCAGCGCCAAGATCCGCGATTCGCTCAGCAAGATTTTGCGCGACGAATATAACGATTATTGGGTTGTGGATGAAAGCGGGCATTATCTCGGCATTGCGCACCAACGCGACGCGCTCAACCCTCCGCGCCTGAAAATCATCCTTGTGGATCACAACGAGTCGCGCCAGGCCATCGCCGCGCTCGAAGAAGCGGACCTGCTCGAAATTCTCGATCATCATCGCCTTGGCAATCCGTCCACGCATCAGCCGATTCGATTCACGGTGGATGTGGTCGGCTCCACGTCGACGCTCATTTCGGAATTGACCGCCGACGCCGGACTTTCGATGCCGCCTGCTCTATCCGGCGCGCTTCTCGCGGGACTTTTAGCGGATACCCTTATCTTGACCTCGCCCACCACCACGCCGCGCGATAACGAAGCTGCGCAAAGGTTATCGCGCTGGGCCTTTGTCGGCGGGGGACCGCTTGCCGGTGAAACCATTCAATCGTATGGCAAGGCGGTTTTATCGGCAGGGGCGGGGCTTTCCAACCGCGACCCGAAAGATGTGGTCAGTACCGATATCAAGCCCTATGAAGCTGGCGGATTCAAATTCGCGATCGCCCAGGCAGAGGTCACAGATTTGATGCAACTGACTGAGCACTTGAAGCCGATCTCCTCTGCGCTCGACGGCTTGCGCGATAAACGCGGCCTCGACTTTGCCATGCTACTCGTCACAGATGTTGTCGAGGGGTCGAGCCGATTGCTGTTATCGAGCAATCCGCCGCCGATTTTGGATGAACTTCCTTATCCTCCGTTGAACGATGGCACGCGCGACGCTCCTGGCGTGGTTTCAAGAAAGAAACAATTGTTGCCGGTGGTGTTGGGATTGCTGGAAAGATAAATAGATCGATGAGAGTAACTTTTCCCAAAAATTGAACGCAGGATGAAATACGATTCCGGCAAACGCCGTTCCCATTTATTTCGCCGTAAACGCCGCGGACCGCTTTTACCCATTGGTCTGGTCATTGTCCTGGCGGTGCTTGGCATATTCTTCTGGCTTATTCCCACGGACTTCCTGCGGACGTCTCTGCCGATCAACGTTTCTATTCCAACGTTCACGCCCATTCCAATTTTGCCTACCGTCACGCGCACACCGCGTCCGGTCAACGCGCATGGCGGGACGATTGTCTTCACTTGCACGCGCGGGAACGCGAATCATATTTGCGCCATCAATGCTGATGGAACCGGCTTTCGCCAAGTCACCAATGCGGAACGCAATGATTACTATCCAACGTTCGATCCATTAAGCAGCAATGTGGTTTTCGCGGCAAATTATCAGGGCGGGTTCGATCTTTTCGTTGTCGATCTGAGAACTAATAACGTCTCGCAGTTGACCTATAACATTGGCAACGTTTTCTCGCCGAGCTTTTCACCGAACGGACAACAAATCGTCTTCGTCAACCGCGTCGGCGGCGGGCCGTATCAAATTTGGCTCTCCGGTCGTAATGGGGAATATCCGCATTCGATCTATACCGGCACGGGCACCATCGTTGCGGTTTCCTGGTCGCCAAGCGGGGACCGCATTGCGTTCGCCATGGCGGTGGATCAGAAAAATTCCTATGAAATATTCCTGCTCAATGCAGATAAACCTACGCAGCCTCCGCAGCGGATCACAAAAGGCTTGCCCGGCATCGACGGCAGCCTGGTCTGGTCGCCGGACGCGAAGAACATTCTCTTTTGCGCGGGGCCGGATAAGTTGAAGAATATCTACCGCGCCGACATCAACAACGAAGTGCCGATCCAATTGACGAATGGCGGCTTCAACGACGCGGCCGCCTCGTATTCACCCGATGGACAGTTTATCGTC
>JBJKOR010000302.1:0-2382 GCA_046707185.1 Anaerolineales bacterium
AACCCAAATAATTGCCTACCCGACATTCGGTCGGACACCAAACTGCCAGCGCTGCTTAATTTTCAGTTAAACCTCAAAGCGGAGTTAGAAATATGACTTTTGAACAAGAAGAAACAGCATATAATAAAACAGCGATATCAGACCTTCAGGGTGCATGGTCCATGTTAAGAGATCAAGTTGTAAACGAATTCGGTTTTGAAGGATCTGACAGATTGTTGTTCCATATTGATGAGGCAATGAGTTGGGAATGCGTCAGGGCTTTAAACCAAATGAAGCCTCTTATACTTATAATTGACAACATCGCGAAACAATCAGAGGCCTCTGATGAAATCGTTCAGCTCGTGCAAAATGTTCGTGAAAATTATGAAGAAGTACTGGAAGCCATCAAAGAAGGGAAAGCATATTAATTAGTGTCCATCCCAAAATAGGCAAATTCAGGGTTAGTCATTTACTACCCCAATGAGGTGGAAACATTTTTTCTATACTCAATAAGCATTATCCAGAAGAGTTGATTATTTTTGCTTTTATTCCCATTTTTTGGACGCACCTTCGCTACATTGACTGAAAAACAATCCCTTTGAACGCGCCTTTTTAGGCTTTCGCTGGTTTGAGCTTGGCCCGCGCAACGGTCAGCAAATTGGCTGCCACGACTGACGACCAGACATACGACTTGAACGCCTCCCAACCCTTCCACATGCAACGGGAAAGGCCCATGCAGCGTTTTAGCCAAGAGATGCCAGATTCAATGCCTGCCCGAAACCGGCGAAGGCGATGATAAACATATTCGCTTCGGCACATATCCGTTTCTTGAAGGCCGCGCTTTTTGGCAAAACAGACATCTTTGATATCGCGGTCCTTGGCCTGTTCCAAATTGTCTTTGGATGCAAAGCCGCCGTCAAAGGAGGCCTTGAGCGGATAGCGACCGTAAATTTCTTTTTGCCGGTCCAGCATTGGGATGGCCAAATCTGTATCGGCAGGGTTGCCCTCAAGGATCAGACAATCCAGGATCAGGTTGGAGGCCCCGCCGCTCAGGCATATCTTGTGACCGAAAATCGGCTCCCGGCGGTCTTTGACAATGACGTCGGTGTGCGGCTCAAAAATGGATACCACCTTATCCTGGACCGCAACTTTTTCGCCTTTCAGCACACGGCGCTCGGCTTGGCAAATAACCCGTTGCGTGAGGTCTATATAGTGCTCGGTCTGAAAACAAAGTGCCATCGCCGACGGGTGGATAGTGCCATTATTTATCGCTTCGAGCATCGTGCGGGCATAACCGAGGACTTTATCGGTAACCATGAGCAAGTCTGCATAGGCCGCCTTGCGTTGTTCTTTATTCTTTGCGTTCATAACCGCCAGCATGCGCCGCTTGGCCCGTCGGCGATGATTGCAAAAGCCGGCGACTTTGATTCCGAATTTATCCCGGCCGGTTGTAATAAGCCGTGTCAAGACGCGCACGCAATCCCACAACTGGTTCGAATCGCGAGGCGCATGGATATGGGTTTCCACGCACGTGCAATCGGTGCGAACGGTTCGCCCCTTTTCGATATTCTCTTTTTGGGCATAGCCCAAGATCTGTCGATTGATCATCTCCCAGGTTTGAGGGCTGATGGCCTTGATGTTGCGATTCAGGGTCGACTTTTTGAATCCCTCATCGGCGATCCCGATGCGGCAAAACCAGCGCAGGCTTTGGGAATCGACGATGTGAAAGGCCAATTCTTCGTAAGTGAATTCAAAGAGGATTTTGACCACGACACAGCGCAGCACCTGGTCGGCACTCATCCCCTTGGCCCCGGCGCGTTGGGCCTCGGATTTGCCTTTGGTCAAATCTTGCAGAATAAAGTGGCAGATGGTAGGATTCGCCTCAATGATGGCGCTGATCACTTCCAGCTCTTTGCTCTGTGGATGATCGAGAATGTGGTTCATCAGAGGCATCTGTTTTTGACGGTTTTCGCGCATTTTGTGGCTGGCTCCTTTTCGGTTTTTGTAGTGATATTAGTTTGTTGGCGCATTCAATATACTACAAAAGACAAAAGTTTGCCACCACAAAATGCGCTTTTCTTTTGTATTTCAAGAAGTTAAAGCCTGGGATGGACACTAATTACATAATGATCCGATGTAATTAATAATATCATTTTGTGTACGATTATTAGGTGATGTCCCCATTTTATTGACAAACCACCGGATAAGCCAGCAGTTCGGCGAAAGTCCAAGGATGATCCGAGAGATTTGCCGCCATGGCCGGAGTTGTAGGCCGAAAAATACGGTCCACGCCACGGCTGAGCGTCTCGTGAGGCCGGATGAAATCATAACAGGCAACGCAAATAGCGAACTTGGCCTTGAGCCATCGCATCGACCGAGCAGCCGTCGGTGCTTTTCGTGCAA
>JBJKOR010000303.1:0-2409 GCA_046707185.1 Anaerolineales bacterium
GTCCGGCAGCGTTAATTACCAGGCGAGGTTTAACTTCGTAAACGGTATCCGTCAATTCGTCGCGGAGAAGAAGCGTATCGCTTTTTCCACTAACGAGGCTCATGTAATTAATGGCATGGGCATTTGGATTGTCCGCTTCTGCGTCCAGGATGAGTTCAACGCCGAGTCGTTCCGGTTGGAGAATCGCGCCGTCATAATACGTCGCCGTGTTGATGATCTTCGGATTGAGTTTATCCCAACGTGCCAGGGAGTCTTTCCGATTCTGAAATTGATGCCGCGGCACGGCGCGCTGCGCAGAGCGGCCGGTAAATGCATCGTAGAACATCAAACCGATTTTGATCACCAGCGAGGCGCGTTCGGAAGGCTTATCGAGCAGCTTTAGAAATTTCAGCGGCGCATTGAACAAACCGGAAAAAACCTTGAACATCGGGACCGTGGTCGGCAGCGGCCTGACGACATGCGGCGCATTTTGAATCAAGCGGTTGCGTTCCTGCACCGCCTCGCGTACGAGGCGAAATTCGCCATTTTCCAAGTAGCGAATTCCGCCATGCGCCATGTGTGACGAAGCCGAGCTTGCGCCCGAACAAAAATCGGCGCGGTCGATCAGCAGAACGTCCACGCCATTCAACGCCAGATCGCGGAACGTGCCGATGCCGTTGATGCCTGCGCCAACGATCAGCACGGATAGTTCAGGTTTGACTTTTATTGAAGAGAGAATTTCGTTTCGGTTCATGTTTTCCTATGTTTGAAAATTGGGAAGTTCATAAGTTGGCAAGTTAGCAAGTTTGAAAGTAAGATGATCGAGTATACCAACCTTCAAGCCCAATTAAAAGTCCGCGTGACTGCTTTCTTCCAGCTCGAGTATAGTCTCTCGCGTTCACTCGAAGCCAGGCATGGATTCCATTGTTTATCTTTTCCCCAGTTGCGCCGTAGTTCATCGAAGTCTTTCCAAAATCCGATGGCGAGTCCTGCCGCGTACGCCGCGCCCAATGCCGTTGTCTCCGCCACCTTCGGACGGATGACGGGCACGTTCAAAATATCCGCCTGGAATTGCATCAGCAGTTCATCGAACACCATGCCGCCGTCCACTTTCAACGCGGTGAGTTTCACGCCGCTGTCTTTTTCCATGGCGTCCAACACTTCGCGCGTTTGATAAGCCGTCGCTTCCAGCACCGCCCGCGCAAGATGGCCTTTATTCACATAACGCGTCATGCCGACGATCGCGCCGCGCGCATCCGAACGCCAATACGGCGCGAACAATCCGCTGAAGGCTGGGACAAAATAAATGCCGCCATTATCATCAACGGTTTTTGCCAACGCTTCAACCTCAGACGATTGACGGATCAATCCCAGGTTATCTCTCAGCCACTGAACCAGGGCGCCTGTAATGGCAATCGAACCTTCCAGCGCATAAACCGCTTTTTGATTTCCAATCTTATAGCCAAGCGTGGTCAACAATCCCGATTTGGATGGCATCGGCTTTTCGCCGGTGTTCAACAGCATGAAACAACCTGTGCCGTATGTGTTCTTCGCTTCGCCCACTGAATAACAAGTCTGGCCAAATAACGCGGCTTGTTGATCGCCGAGATCGCCAGAAATAGGAATGCCATCTAATATATCTGGTCTCGATACGGCGGCGGTCGAGTAAGACGAAGTCTGTATCGAGACCCCGCCGCCTACTCGACCAGCGTTTATATGTCCATAAATTTCCGATGAAGATTTGATTTGCGGCAACATCCCGCGCGGAATGTTCAACAACGATAAAATCTCTTCATCCCAATCCAACGTCGCGAGATTCATCAACAGGGTGCGCGACGCATTGGTCACATCGGTGACATGTTCGCCGATCAGATTCCAGATGATCCACGTGTCCATATTGCCGAAGAGTAATTCACCGCGTTTTGCTTTCTGGTGCGCGCCCTCGACATGATCCAGAATCCATTTGATCTTCGGACCGGAAAAGTAAGTTGCCAGCGGCAAACCGGTTTTATCTCGAAAACGATCCTGTCCGCCATTCTTCGCCAACTCATTGATCGTTACATCCGTTCTTGTGTCCTGCCAGACGATCGCATTGTAGATTGGCTTACCGGTTTTCCTATCCCACACCATTGTCGTCTCGCGCTGATTCGTAATACCGATTGCTGCAATGTCAGAGACTTTGCAATCTGCTTTTTCGAGCGCGCCCGCAATCACTTCTTGTGTGCACGACCAAATCTCCAGCGGATCATGTTCCACCCATCCGGGTTTGGGATAAATTTGCTGGTGTTCCTTTTGATCAACGGAAACGATGTTTCCCTCATGATCGAAAATGATGAAACGCGTACTGGTCGTACCTTGATCAATTGCAGCGGCATATTTCTGCATTATGACTCCTTGTCAGCAGTATATTGTATAACAAAAACAGGACTC
>JBJKOR010000304.1:0-4713 GCA_046707185.1 Anaerolineales bacterium
TCTGCCTTCGATGACTCATAGGTGCAGTGTACAATTTTTCCACTACCTCTGACAAGGGTTGTTATGCCTCTCTTTTCGAGACCTTCAACCCTTTACAAAAAGTCGCTTTGCACGGTAAACATGTACCCTCTGCAAAAAGAATTTGCGTTCTGTCCCAGTTGCGGAATGAATCTACGAACGACAAAGTGCCCTGCCTGCGGGCAAAAAGTGGACCCCTCCTGGAGTTCCTGCGCTTATTGCGGCTCGCCATTAGGTGATGCATAAAAATCAAATCATATTATTGCAACACAATCCTGTTAAATGGAAAGGAATAACGTATGAAAAAATCAATTTGGCTGGTTGTCGGAATCGTCATCCTACTGTCGCTATTGTTCCTGTTTGGAGGCAGTATGATGTTCGGCGGCTGGGGTTATCCTGGCTGGGGCATGATGGGCAACTGGGGCTATTCTCCCTTTGGCTGGTTTGGAATGGGACTCGGCATGCTCTTCATGTGGATCATCCCCATTGGCGTTCTGGCCCTGATCGTCTTTGGTGCTACTGCACTGGTGCGCAATACCGGAAATGGTGGTCAACCCTCTGCCCTAAAGCCCTGTCCTAATTGCGGCAAGGGTATACAAGCTGATTGGCAGAACTGCCCTCATTGCGGAACGACGCTGAAATAAGTCAGAGAGACGTACGATGCCGCATCAAGCATGTCCCGCAATTGAATAATGTTACTGCAAGACGAAATCAGGCTCTGCAATTTTTGAGCCTGATTTTATGTTGCTTGGCAGCATTACATTCGTCATAAGCCGTTTTGCCTATGATAGATAAAGCCATCCTGCCCTGCAATCACTTCTTCGTTTCAAATATAGTTGCGTCTGATATAAACTGGAGATACAGTCTTATGAAAAAATGGTTCCTTATTTCCATCGCCTTTGTTTTCTTGCTTGGCGCATGTAGTTTTGTTGGTCAGCCAAACCTATCGTCAGGTGTGCCCATGAATAATGGGTATAACTTTCAACAACAAGGAGGATTTACCTCGAACGGACAGCAAATCTTCTTCACGGCAACTGATCAAAGCGGTCAGCGCATTTCGTACACTGACGGTCCTGCCTTTGGCGGCGGAATGATGATGGGAAGTTATTTAACCTGTGCCGCCTGTCATGGAAACGACGCGCAGGGTGGTACGCATTACATCCAAATGCAGGCCATTGATACGCCAGCCATTAATTACAGCGCGCTGATCCAGATGAAACAGAAAGACTCTGGCGGCAACCCTACAGATTATTCGCTCGATGATTTTCGCGGTGCCGTGGTCGAAGGACACGATACCGGCGGAAATCAATTGGATCAAAACATGCCGCGCTGGCAAATAAATGACAAAGATCTGCAAGACTTGCTCGACTATCTCAAGACCCTTCATTAATCACTTTACACTATCCTAGATTTGTATTCGGTATAGCTTTTGCTTTCGTGGAAGCTGCCATAGTTTACTATTTGAGAACCCTCTTTAGCCTTAACTCGAATTTTGTTCTGCCAACAGACTATACAGAGATTTTGAATTTGGGATTTATTGCATTTCTAAACCTTGGACCAGTAAGACTTATAGAGCAATTTGGATTCAAGGGTATCGTTCCAATTAAGAAATCACACAATAAATAAAAGGCTTGTTTAAGGGTAGGTAAGGGCTTGATCTGTTTAGAAAGCAATGTGCCCCCGGAACTCCGGGGACACGTTTGTGAGGTGGAGAGACTAGTTACCAGAAGGCGAAGTGGTTTCCGGGGCCTCCACACCGGTATCCGGGCCGGTCTGGTTACCGACTTGTTGTTCAACCTGCTGGGTATCGGTATCTGTAGCACCTACTGATGTCTTTCCATCAGGTGTGCTCTGATCGCCGCATTGTAGATTGATGTTATCTGTATCTGTGACAGATGATACTTCCGTGTCGTTGGATTGCTCCTGCGCACAGGCATTTGCTTGTGGTGTAGAAATCTGAGCGGTTGGGCTACGGGAACCCAGCGCAAACGAACGGGTGGCAACAACTCCCATTGCGCCCACGACAAACAGGGCGATGATAGTCATTGCGATAAAGCGGTTGAGTTTCATTTTTTGCTCCTTTCTAAATGTTCAACGACAAGGGATCGTTGATGGCTCCATTCTAGAATAAGCAAATGAAGATCCAATGAATTTAAACCGTAGATTGGGATGAAGGTAAAATAACAGTGAAGGTTGTTCCTTCTTTGATACAACTCTCTACTTCAATTGTCCCGCCATGTAATCGGGTGATTTGGCGCGCAATTGCCAGGCCCAGACCTGTTCCGCTAGACGAACGGGCAGTTTCCACCCGGTAAAACCGATCAAAGATAAAGGGCAAATGCTCAGGGGGAATACCTATTCCCGTATCGCTTACAACCACATGGATATGTCGGTCTTCTTCATATGCCAATAAATTGACCCGACCCTGTTCGGTATACTTTATGGCGTTATCCAATAAATTAACAAACAACCGTATCAGCATATCCATATCGCCGGAAATCAGAAGTCTGGAAACGATGTCAGTCGTCAGGAGTAATCCTTTAGCTTGAGCCATGGGAAGAAGCGAATCAGCCACATCCGACAGCAAAACAGAAAGGTCAAATGCTTCCAGATGAAGCATCGAACCACCTTCATTTCGAGCCAGCCTCAACAAATCTTCAACCAGATCGCGCATGCGATTGGTCTCATCTTCCAGATCTCCCAAAGCTTGCAGATAGTCTTCTTTAGAACGCTCCTCTTCCCGCATAACAGACAGTATTGTTTGCATGGCGGCCAATGGCGTACGCAACTCGTGGGAAGCATCAGCGGTGAATTGGCGTTCGCGTCTGAACCCGCTTTCAATACGGTCCAGCATTTTGTTGAGAGTCTTGACCAGATGACTGACTTCGTCTTCGGTGTCAGGCAAGGCCAATCGTGCTGAAAGATCCTCACTTGAAATACTCTCCGCTGTACTGGTGATGTTGTCTATTGGAGTCAGCGCGCGAGCTGCAAGAAAATATCCACTGAAGCCGGCTAGAATGGAAAGTAATCCGCCGCCTAAGAGCAACGCTAGAAGCAAGCGGTCCAATGTGTCACGTATGGAGCCCAGGCTCTGCATGGCTTGCACCGAGCCCACAAGTTTTCCGTTGTCGAAGACGGGCAATAAATACACCCTCAATGGATCAGGTTCTCCGGAAATATATTGTTGTATGAACTTCCCTTGGGTGCCTACTTTATCTACAGGCACAGGGAATTTTTGATACTGCCCTGCAGCCTGTAAGACGGTGCCATCATTGGATAATACAATCAAGGTTAGACCGCGTTCGCCAAAGGCATTAGCACCGCTTTCGTTAGGTGTGATAGGTTCTTCGGGGGCCAGAATTCTGCCGTTATTTACATTCAGCGTGGCGGCAGTTTGTGCTGCGCTAATCGAAAGGGAGTTATCAATGGCGGTATGTAGGCTTAAACTGAGGTTGATGTAGACAAAGATTCCAAAAGCTACCAAGATGAACAAAATCAATCCGGTAGTCCAGATTGCAAATCGGCTGCGTAGGCTTTTAATCCGTTTCATCTAACGACAGGCGATAACCTGCTCCACGAACGGTATGGATCAGTTTCACATCGGAGGCGTCATCAATTTTGCGGCGCAGGTTGCGAATATATACGTCCACAATGTTCGATTGATTAAAGGTGTCGTAGTTCCAGACGTGTTCTGCAATCATGGTGCGGGTGAGTACACGCTCTGGCTCGCGCATCAGGCATTCGAGTACTGCATATTCTTTTGATGCGAGTTCTATGGAGCGACCGCCGCGTTTTACCTGCCGGGTACTGGAGTCAAGGGTTAGGTCTGCAAATTCCATAATGGGTGATTTGGGCAGATCACCTGCACGGCGACCAAGGGCACGCAAACGGGCCAGCAATTCCTTGATAGCGAATGGCTTAACCAGGTAATCATCTGCACCTGCATCCAGCCCTCCCACCCGGTCATCGATCGTATCACGTGCTGTGAGCATCAATATCGGGGTTCGATTTTTTCGCCGACGCAGTTCGCGGCAAACCGTGAGACCATTCATTTCAGGGAGCAGAATATCGAGAATGATGATGTCATAAGGTGCGGCCTCGGCCCAATCCAAACCATCCTGCCCGGTGTAGGCTACGTCAACGGCATAGCCGGATTCTTCCAGTCCACGTTTCACATAGGATGAGATTTTTCGTTCATCTTCAACAATCAAGACACGCATGGGAAATCTCCATTTGCATTCTAGTGAACAATCATGAAGTATAGATGAAGCCCATGATAAGTCTATTTTACGAAATTTCGTGAAGTAATTTTCAGTTTAACTTCATCCAGACTTCATTTCCTGAAACTAGACTGCCACAACTCGTATACTTGCCATTCGTATGTACATAGAAGGTAATAGCTGAACTGGGTGAGTTATTCATCTTTGTCGACAAGGAAAAATGAGATTTATCTTTTAATGGTTGCCGCGATTATTGGCGTAATCAGCCCAAGTGGCAACGAGATTGGTCCGTTTCTAGCCATCGAACAAGCCTCCCTTTCGCATCTTCTTCCCGATGAAAAACGCACGCAGGTTTTTGCTTGGTACAATCTTGTTGGATCGTTTGCAACAGCGACAGGCGCATTGTCGGGTGGCTGGCTTGCTCAGTTGCTGCAATCCAATGGGATGTCGGCGTTGGATGCCTATCGCGTTGTTT
>JBJKOR010000305.1:0-1534 GCA_046707185.1 Anaerolineales bacterium
AAAGAATGGGATAGAATCCATCGGTATATCGAATCCAATCCCATGAATTGGGCATTGGACGACGAAAATCCATTGAATTTGTAGGGGCGCAATACATTGCGTCCACATCATCAAATATGTCCCTCATTACCGTCTCCTCCCTCACCAAATCCTTCGGCGCGATGGACCTTTTCGCCAACATCTCTTTCTCGGTGGCGAAAGGCTCGCGCTTGGCGCTGATTGGACCCAACGGCATAGGAAAAACCACATTGCTGCGCATCATCGTCGGCGCGGACGAAGCCTCGTTGGGAACGGTTCACCGCGCCCGCGGCGCGCAGATCGGTTATCTTCCGCAGGAAGCGGATTTCGAAATGACCGGCACATTGTGGGACGCCTGTCATTCGGTTTTCGAAGAATTGATTCGTATGCAGGAACAACTGCATGACCTCGAAGCTCAAATGGCAACGCACGCCGACGAAGTGATGGATCGTTATGGAAAACTTCAGGAGGAGTTCGAGCGGCGCGGCGGATATACCTATACCACGCGCATCAAGCAAGTGCTGACCGGCCTCGGCTTCGGCGAAGCGGATTACACACTTTCGCTCGATCACCTTTCTGGCGGACAGCGCACGCGTGCCTATCTCGCTAAATTGTTGTTATCAAATCCCGATGTGTTGTTGCTCGATGAGCCGACCAATCATTTGGATATTGCCGCGGTCGAATGGCTTGAAAGTTATCTGACGCAGTGGGACGGCGCGGCGGTTATCGTTTCGCATGATCGTTATTTTCTCGATAAATCCTGCAACGTGATTCTCGAAATGCACCCCGGCGCGTTCGAGTTGTATCACGGAAATTATTCGGCATATCTTCATCAGCGCCAGGAACGCGCAGATCGCCGACAGGAAATTTTCGAGAGCGAGCGTGATAAGCTTTTGAAGGATATGGAATATATCAAGAAAAATATTGCGGGGCAAAACACCTTGCAGGCCAAGGGCAAACTCAAACGGCTGACGCGTCTTGTGCAGGCCATCGAACAGGTCGGCATGGAAGCGGTGCTCAACACTAATTGGTCGCAGCTGGATGTCGAAACGACTACGAGTCCGTTCAGCGTCGAAGAAGCGGAACGCCGTGTGCGTGCTTTGCGTTCGCCGGTTCGCACGCTGCCGCATCTGCATCTCAAACTCGGTTCGCAAAAACGTTCCGGCGAGTTGGTGATTCGCACGCGCGATTTGGAAGTCGGTTACCCCGGCAAACTTTTATTCCGCGCGCCGGATATCGAATTGCGCCGGACGGATTGCGCGGCGTTGATCGGACCCAACGGCGCGGGTAAGACCACTTTCTTGAAGACCATTCTTGGTCAGACCGAGCCGTTAGCGGGTGAGGTGATTCTGGGAGCGAGTCTCAACGTCGGCTATTTCGCGCAGGCGCACGAGGGCTTGAATCCGGATCACACCTTGATCGAAGAAATCGATTCGGTGGTTCCGCATTGGCTGCCGGGACAGATCCGCGAGTATCTCGGAAAATATTTGTTCAGCGGCGAGGACGCGTATAAGCG
>JBJKOR010000306.1:0-3522 GCA_046707185.1 Anaerolineales bacterium
TTGGCTGTCTCCCAAAAGAAACTCGCCGCCTGCCCGCCGCTCTCCGAACCGCAGTACGCCGAAAAACTTGCCGCATTGGAGGATATCGTTATCGAAGCGCCCGCAATTGGATGAGGAGGCAGGCATGAAAAAAGCGTTGACCATAGTACTGGAAGACAAGGACATCATCGAGTTGATGCGCATCCTAATGGACAGCGACGCCGAAGGGGCTTTGGAATTTCTACGGGAGCATTTCAAAGGCAAAGCGCGCGATTTGCTCGAAGGCGGCTGAAAGGTGATGATCGAAGTGCCTGGTGCTGGCGCATTAAAAGTAAGCGGAAACCTGTTCAAGAAATGAACTATCTCGATTCCATCACGCTTACCAAAACCCTGCCCTGCCTCGCTGAACCAGGCAGGATCATCGTCATTGGCGAACCTAACCGTCCACTGGATGAGGTCATCCCCTACTTGGCGACCCTGCCTGGCGTGATCGCCTATAACCCCGAAACGCGCACGCTCACCTTCCGTCGCCCACACGGTTTTATGACACTGTATATTGACAAGGTCTACATCACACAAGTTGTGGATTCGACCGAGGGCTTGCAGTTGCTCGAGGCGTTGAAAGATGCAATGAACGCAGTTTGGGAAAAGCGCGCTGAGCTGATTGCTGTGACGACAAAGAAACATGCGCCGCGCCACCTGGATATCTGGGAGCTATTGCCGCGCTCCAATTGCTGAATGTGCGGCGAGTCCACATGCCTGGCATTTGCAGTCGCAATGATCCAGCAAAAACGATCCCTCGCTGAATGCCCGCCGTTGCAATCTGATTCATCCTTTGCTGACCGCAAGGCGACTCTGGAGGCGATGTTATGATGGTTCACCCGATTGAAATCCTGGCGAAAGCTATTGCAAACAAACAACCCGATTTTGGAAGCCGCCCGCCTGTTCGACGCCGAATGTCCATCATGCCTGCTGGTGCGCAATTGCCGCTGGTGTTGGTGAATGGAGAAGTTACGCTAAACGGCGAAAAGATTTTCATCCCCGTCATTCGGCAAAAAATCGAGACTATACTTGAAGAAAAAAATATTGAAACGCAAAGTGCGCGATGACCTCGCGCGTGAAATTCACAACCGCTGATGCGTGTTGGATAATATTGAACCTGGAGACTTCCTATGCCTGAAATTGCTGTACCCAAAGCCCCGGCGCAGAGCCTGAGCAGACAACTGTCGTTTCTTGACCGCTACCTAACGCTGTGGATTTTCTTGGCGATGGCTGCGGGAGTGGGGCTTGGGTTTTTGTTTCCTAGTGGAGTAAAGAGTTTCAATGATGCCGTTTCGGTGGGAACCACCAACATCCCGA
Organism: Anaerolineales bacterium; assembly: GCA_046707185.1. GTDB lineage: Bacteria > Chloroflexota > Anaerolineae > Anaerolineales > Villigracilaceae > Fen-1038. The sequence continues at coordinate 1,339 of JBJKOR010000306.1, forward strand.
TTGCTATCGGCTTGATTTTGATGATGTATCCGCCGTTTACGAAAGTCAAGTATGAAGAACTGGGGGATGTGTTCCGCAACAAAAAAGTGCTGACGCTTTCGCTCATCCAGAACTGGATCATTGGCCCCATGCTGATGTTCGTGCTGGCGATCATCTTTTTGCGCGGCTATCCTGAATACGCGGCGGGATTGATCATGATCGGCCTGGCGCGTTGCATCGCGATGGTGATCGTGTGGAATGAACTGGCGCATGGCGACACGGAATATGCCGCGGGACTGGTGGCGTTCAACAGCATCTTTCAAGTGTTGTTCTACAGCGTGTATGCCTACATTTTCCTAACTGTTCTGCCAACCTGCAGCAATTCCAAATCTAAAACTGACTAAGGATTTGTCCAAAAATTAGTTAATCAATTTGAAATATGATACCCTTGTTCTGAGAATTGCGTATCAGGACAAGCGACATGGAGAAAAGAAGCAAACGAAAAGTTCATTACTGCACCTGTGAACGTTGTCAATTGCATCCATACAGTCAAGAAGCCAAACAGCATCAAGCCATCAATCGGGTGCTTTCAGAATTGAACGAAAGGAACAAACGACGATTTGCAGGAGTGCTCGCTAACGAACAAGGTCGAGGCGGCATCAGCTATCTGGCTGAGATCACAGGCTTGAGCCGCACGACAATTGCCCGTGGCTGTCGTGAGATTGAGCGTTCCAACAGAAAGTTGCCAATGAAAATTCGTCAAGCCGGAGCAGGTCGACCGTTGGTTGAAAAAAACAGCCGAAAATCTTGAACGCACTTGACACACTGTTGAAAGACGCCACGGCAGGCGACCCAATCACAGGTTTGAAGTGGACACGCAAAACCAGTCGTAACCTTGCCAAGGAACTGAAGCGCCAAGGCTTTCAAGTCGAGCACAGCACAATTCCACGCTTGGTGCGCCGCTTGGGATATACCTTGCGTGTCAACCACAAGCGTCTCAGTCGCAAGAAAGACAAGCGTCGCGATGAGCAAATGAAGTACGTTGAACGCCAGCGCAAGCGGTTTGCACGTCGAAAACAACCCGAAATCAGCGTGGATGGCAAGAAAAAAGAGAAAATCGGGCAGTTTCGGAACGCAGGACGCACTTTGCGGAAAAAGCCGCTGGAAGTATTGGCGACTGACTTTCCCGCGGATGCCATTGGAAAAGCTGTTCTGTATGGTGTGTACGATATTCCACACAACGCGGGTTTCATGGCCGTGGGTGTATCGCATGAGACCGCCGAGTTTGCCATCGCCACAATTCGGCGGTGGATACTGGAGATTGGATGTGCCCGTTACAAACACTTCACGGAGTTGCTCATTCAAGCCGATTCGGGCGGTGCGAATGCCTGTGACAGTTGGCTGTGGAAAGTCGGACTGCAGCAACTGGCGGATGAATTTCAAATTGCCATCACGGTGACGCATTATCCGCCTGGCGCTTCAAAATGGAATCTGATCGAACATTGCATGTTCTGCATCATCAGCCACAATTGGGCTGGGCAACCGCTGGTCAGCTATGAGACAGTGTTAAAGTACATTCGAACGAGCAAAACTGAAACAGGCTTCCATTGCTCAGCCTATTTTGACAGGAAGCATTATCAAACCAAACGAAAGGTCACGCCAGAAGAAAAAGCCAATGTCAATCTACATCCTCACAAATTATTCCCTGAATGGAACTACACCATTCTTCCAAATCCAAATTGATTAAGTTATTTTTGGACAAATCCTTAGTAGTCGCGCATAAAAAACCAAGATCAAAATGTTCCGACAATGAAAGAACCGATCCATATATAGTAATGCCTGCATGCAAGTTTGGCTGTGACTATGTTTATGAAAAGAGATGGATCAAAATAGTAAATGGCATCGTAAAGGAAAATGAAGCGAAAACATTGAACCTACTAACAAATGAAAGGCTATTTATCGAATCGATCAAAGGAAGGAAAATAGATGATTTATGGATACAAGGCGATACATCTTATTTTAGTTTTGTAGAATGATTTTATATATTGCTTGATACTTGACACATGACACTTCCCTTCACCCCTCGCCCCTCGTTGCCTTCGGCGACCATAGACAATAGACCATTGACCGTCCGCAGTCCACTGTCCACGGTCTACGGTCACTCAACATTATGACCTTTACACCTCGTCCCTCTCAAAAAGAAAT
>JBJKOR010000307.1:0-1086 GCA_046707185.1 Anaerolineales bacterium
AAACAAATCGAGACGGCTCGAAAAATGGTGGCCTATGCTCCCGATGCGCGTGTGCTTGCTGAAGCCGTCCGTGCAAAAGTCGATTGGTTTGTGACGCACGATAAGGAACACTTCCTGAAATCGAGAACCACTATCCATGCTCCATTTGAAATTGGCACACCCGGCGATTTACTTCAAAAGTTCAAGGACGAGTTTTATCTTCCATGAATTCTCATTTCAACCTCCTCGCCCCGTTCTACGACCAAGTCATCCAATTCACGGACTTGGACAAAATGCTTCACGTGTTGGACTTGCCACACGCTGGCATTCTGTTGGACGCGGGCGGCGGCACGGGACGCGTCGCGGCCGCGCTTCGACCGCATGTCGGCTCATTGATCGTCGCGGATGTTTCGTGGGGAATGCTTTCACAAGCACGGGGAAAGAATCTGACGGCAACATCTACCGAAACGGAGCATTTACCATTTACCAGTAACTCATTCGACCGCGTACTGATGGTAGATGCTTTGCATCATGTGGCGAATCAAGCCGCGACGATTCGCGAGCTGTATCGCGTGCTCAAGCCCGGCGGCAGACTGGTGATCGAAGAACCCGACTTGCGAACCTTTGCCGTCAAGTTGATTGCAATTGCAGAAAAGCTGGCGCTGATGCGCAGTCATTTCCTCGACCCGGCGCAGATTGCGACGTTGTTTCCACCTGATGCAAGCGTGAACATAGAAACCGAGGAGAATACGGCTTGGATTATCGCAAATAAATAATTGGTTTACGGCAGTATAATGCGAGCATGAGTATTCGAGTGGCAAGGTAAATGACTAAGAGTACGAAGTGAAAACTAGCAGATTATTTGGATGAAGTCATTGATGGCCAAATTAAAGCGTGATCAAGTAGGTCCGATAATATTTGCAGCAATTGCGACAATTGCTGCAGCCGCAATTAGTGGGTATTTTGTATATAAATCGAGTATCGATTCCATCAAGCTAGAGATATCAGCTACACAAACAGCAAGAGCAGAACTCCTTATTTCTACTGCTGAAGCGGGAATTAGTACTCCACTGCCAATCCAAACACAGCCTCTACCTTCAGCAACTT
>JBJKOR010000308.1:0-3483 GCA_046707185.1 Anaerolineales bacterium
CGTTGTCTGTGCTCAAATCGCATATCCTGCACACGATCCTTGGTCCGCTCGCCGTTGGATTTATCGCCGCCGCGATTGTTGGCTGGCTGTCCATCCGCTGGTTGATCAATTATGTGAGCAAACATTCTTTATATCTGTTTGCCGCGTATTGCGCGGTTGTTGCCGCCTTGTGTGTTATATTTTTGTTTGTGTAAATTGTAGTAGGGGCATAGCGTCGCTGTACCCCTACCAATGAATGAAAAGATTTTTCCTCGCGCTTCTTTTTCTTTTATCAGCTTGCGCGCCAGCGACAGCTGTTGCCACGCCGCAACTGGTCAATGTATACGTTACGTCTGCCGCTTCTTCCAAATTGACCGATTTATATAATTGTTCGACTCCCTCTACAGCGCTTCGCCTGTCCGACCCGCAAGCGGCGGACATCACCTTGCGCCTCGGTCCACCCGACGGCCTTTCCTTGCCAGCTTTTCAAATTGGCAGCGACAATGTGGATGTTGTAGTCCAAGCCCAAAACAATATTGGCACCTTGACCGTCGATCAAGTCCATGCCATCTTTCTCGGACAAATAACCCATTGGAAGGATGTCGGCGGCTCGGATGCATCCATTCAGGTTTGGACATATTCCCAAGGCGAGGACATTCAACAAATTTTCGAATCGGATGTCATGGAAAACCAACAAGTTACGTCGTCCGCGCGGCTGGCGGTCAGTTCGCAGGATATGCTGGAATCAGTATCAAAAGATACAAATGCAATTGGTTACCTGCCAAATAGCTTAGAAACCTCGGATGTAAGAAGTGTTTATAAGATAGCTTCCGCACCAATATTGGCGATCACGAAATCTCAACCGCAGGGCGCGATGAAAGAATTAATCGCTTGTTTGCAAAAATAATAACAGATGAATACGGCAAAGAAAAATCGGTCAGGTAATTTGCGGGCGATGTCCATGTTGAAGCTCGCTATCCTGATGGGGTCGCTTTCATTCGGTATTCTTCAATTTGCCCTGCCAATTTATGCCAAGCAATTGGGGGCCAGCGCATTGGATATCGGGGGCATGTTCTCAATCTTTGCTGTGATGATCACAATTGCGCGCCCCATCGTTGGATGGGGCATCGATCATTTTGGCCGCAAGATTTTTCTAATGCTGGCATTCCTGTTTTATGCACTGTCCATGATTTGTTTCGGGATTGCGCAAAATATCGATTTGCTTTACGTAGCGCGCTTTGTGCAGGGAATGGGTTCTGCCTTCTTGTGGATTCCTGCTTATACAATTGCCACGGAATTGACTCAAACGGATTTTGGCCGTTCCGTTGGCAGCGTGGATATGTCTGCTTCACAAGGCGGTTTCTTTGGAACGTTTATCGGCTTTGGGTTGATCATCTCAGCGAGTACGTTTGCCATGGGTTGGACATGGTCATTTAGCTTCTATGCCTTTGCAGCTTTGGTTGGATGCTTCCTGATTTGGCGCAGCGTTCCTGAAACCCGGCCGGTAGGCAAAACCATGCTGCATGAGGCGGGTAATCACTTTGACCGCCAGCGCCTCCTGCGCCTCATGACCATCGTTCTCCTAACCGAGACCTCTTCATCGCTAATCAGTCCCTTGCTGATGATCTTCTTACAAGACCACTTCACCACCGATGTGCCTACCTTGGCTGTTGCTTATATCCCGGCAGCATTGGTTTATGCTTTCCTGCCGAGCCACACGGGTGGATTGAGCGACCGCTTCGGCCGCGCGCCGTTGATGGCGATGGGACTTGTGGGAGCGGGGATTGTATCGCTGTTGATGCCATCCATGCCGAGCCTCATCTTTTTGGCGGGGATGTGGGTGTTGGAAGCGGTCGCTCTTTCGACCGCCTCTCCGGCCGAGGCGGCGTTCGTTGCGGACCTGACGGGCGAGAATGTGCGCGGCACCGGCTACGGGTTATATATGTTCGCATCTGGAATTGGGTTGACGCTTGGTCCCCTGCTTGGAGGCTGGTTGTACGATGCGGCGGGTCATGCTGTGCCCTTTTATGTGAACGGCATTCTGCTGTTCCTCGGCGCAGTATTGGTCTTGTGGCTCTTGAATCGAAGGGGAAAAGAATCGGCTGTCTCTCCTGTGCTATGATTCTATCGCATAGTTTGCCAGGTCTTTGTGCGATCTCAATGGTCGTGCAGTAACGAACAAAGATGCGTTGATCAATCCTGCATCGTTGGGATATTATGAAAAAAACTTGCCGTAGTTGATCTGAAGGCTCTTTTTTGAATCAACATAGTACATCATACCTTTGGGGGAGTGAATTCAGTGTGAAAGGGTCATATAATTATTGGAAGAGACGGATCATCAACTTTATTGGAGAGGAGAGTTCATGAGACGCGTACGTTTAATGTTCTATGTCAGCGTGGTGTTGATGCTCATTATCTCTGCCTGCACGCTGTCCGGCGCGGCGACGGCAACGCAGACTTCGGTTCCGTCTACCGATACGGCGGCCCCGGCGGAGACGTCTACCTCAGCCGCCGCGACATCCACTATTGCGCCTGTGGATTTGGCCGGCCCGCCCATGAAAGTCGGCTCTACATATTTATATTTTGATGGAAGTGTCTTGGTTGCCGTACCTGGCGGACCGTTCATTATGGGGCACGGCGGTTCGGATAATCCCCAGCATACCGTCACGTTGAGCGACTTTTGGATTTATTCCACCAAGGTCACCAACCGCCAATACCAGCAATGTGTGGCTGGCGGGAAATGCACGCCGCCTGATTTGCAGGATAATTTGGTCTACAGTGATTCGGCGCATGAAAATGATCCGGTAGTTGGCGTGACGTGGGCGCAGGGTGAAGCGTATTGTGAATATGTCAATGGTCAGTTGCCAACCGAAGCGCAGTGGGAAAAAGCTGCACGCGGCCCGGATGGGAATCTCTATCCATGGGGTAATAATGCGCCGTCGGCGGATTTGCTGAATTACAACAACAATGTCGGTTCTCCCACTGATGTGACGCTTTATCCGCAAGGCAAGAGTTATTACGATGCGCTGGATATGGAAGGTAACGTGTACGAATGGGTCCATGATTGGTACGATCCGCTTTATTATAGCGGCGGCCCGGCTCAGGACCCGATGGGGCCGGATACCGGCCGGTCGCGTTCGGTGAGATCGGCGGGCTATAAGAGCAACAATGACCAGGTTGTGGCTTCAGTGCGTTCTTATAAATTTCCGGATACTCATGCGCGCGATCTGGGCTTTCGTTGTGTGGTGAAATCTCCGACCTTCTTTGCGCCGTTGTGCCAATTGACCTCGTACGTAGGAACCGATTTGGGCGGGGTTCCGGGAGCGGTTACTCCCGCTTGCAAACCGCCGACTATTACAGTGAATGGTCCCAATTGCCAAATGTCAGCGGGCGTGGTCACTGTGGATGCAGGCGCGGGAGATACAAACTTCAACGCCAGCGGTTCGGGCGGATGCACTCCGATTGCCAATGGAGGTCACACGGCAAAATTTGGTTGCCCAAGCG
>JBJKOR010000309.1:0-1548 GCA_046707185.1 Anaerolineales bacterium
TTGTTCGACGGATATACAATGTTCGGCGTTGCAGTGCTGGCTAAAGCTACGGTGGGCAAATTGAGCGCCACTGTTAAAGCCAATATGGCAAGGGAATTGAAGGTCCATTTGATTAGTTTCATATTGAGCCTTTCTTTTTAATCTTAATCTATTGGCAGGCTACACTGCCAAGCTTCAAATTTAACAGGATAACCGATAACTGTGGGCAGGTCAATGTCCCAATTCTAAGAAAATCTTAAAATTCACCTAAAATTCACAAATTTTTCCAAATCACATGCGGAAAGAAGTAAAATTGGATTAAGCTTCAAAAAAGGTTTCAATAATGACTGTACATTCGCTGGATATCCGGGATTTGCCTCATTTGTATCACCTGCGCGGCGAAGTGGTGGGATTGGATTCGACGCGGACGTTGACGCGCGGCAATCCATTGGGGGCGGTGGGCTTGATGGCGTATGTCAACCCGGCGCGGCATATCACCGCTTCCATCGCGGATGGGGACGGGGTCAGTCTGCTGGGAGGTATTATCCACACCCGCGGCGAATCGTTCGCAAAACTGCTTTACCTCGCGCCCGCCTCCGGACTCGATCATCCGGATTTGCCCGCCTTGATCGATCATCTCTCCGCCGAGGCCGGAAATTGGGGCGCGTTCCACGTTCAGGCAGAAGTGGATGAAACCAGCCATACGTTCATTGGGTTGCGCAAAGCCGGCTTCTCGGTATATGCCTGGCAGAGGATGTGGAATATCAGTCAGATCGCAGAGTCCGCTTCGGGTCCGAAATGGAAGCGGGTGGAATCCGTTCAGTCGAGCGCCATCGAAAGCCTCTATCAACAAATCGTTCCGCCGCTGCTTCATCCCGTTGAACCCGTGCCGCATCGCGCTGGAGGTTGGATCATCGACACGAGTGTGAAGTGTTATGTAAAGGTATCCCAAGGCGTCTATGGGATTGTGTTGATGCCTCTCATTCATCCTGAGGTTACGGACGTCAGCACAAAGATCGCATCGCTGGTCAGCCATTTGCACGACCGGCGCAATCGGCCCGTCTATTTATGCGTTCGCTCGTATCAGGCCTGGCTGGAACCGGCACTGGAAGATTTGGGCGCACAGGCCGGGGAACGGCAGGCTGTCATGGTCAAGCATTTGGCGCGGCTCATAAAAGGGGAGCAGCCCGTGATGACGACGCAACCTTCTGCTGTAAGCGTGCAGCCTTCGCGGGTAAGCAGGATTCATAAATAAGTTTTCCACTTATCGTATAATAAAACAGGCACGGACATACCGTGTCTGAAAGAGAATCAAAGATGACACAATTAAAAATTACCGATGATCTCGAGGCACTTCTCGATGTATTGCCTGCCGACATCCGCCGCGCGGTGGAAAAGGCGGACGATAGCGAGAATCTGCTCGAGGTCATTTTAGACCTGGGGCGCGTGCCCACGGCGCGTTTCGTGGACCGCGAATTGGTTTTGCGTGAGTCGGAAGTGACGCGCGCCGAGATTGATTACGTGGACGAACGCACGGGCGAGTTCGATGCCGACAACCGTGCCGGAATC
>JBJKOR010000310.1:0-2767 GCA_046707185.1 Anaerolineales bacterium
TTTGCCATCGTTGGTCATCAACAACGCTTCGCCTTCGATGGGAAAGATTTCCATGCCGACGACTTCATCTTTCTCATCCAATTTCATCCCGTTCACGCCTGCTGCGACCAGACCCATCGGGCGGACATCTTCTTCGCTGAACCGAATCGCCATGCCTCCCGCAGTAACCAGCAAAATATCTTTCTTCTTGCCATCGGTCAGGCCGACCGAAATCAAGCGGTCACCTTCATTGATCTTGACCAACGTAAAGGTCTGTGCGGAGGGACCGGGCAATTCGGTGATCAAACTATTCTTGATCATTCCAAAACCCGTGGCCGTGTTGACACAAGTCTCTTCAGGATAATTCGACTATTTTGATTGCAACGCAAAGACTGCCGCCAATGTATCAGTTTCTGGCAATGGCGAGACTTTGTAGTACGCCGAACCTTCACCGAGCTTTTCGATTTCAGGAATCATAGGTGTGGCCACTGCCGCGGCTTTGCCTGCTTTGGACACAAAATAAATTGTGTCAGATGTCGAAGCATGCACCAGCCAACGCGGCGCGTCCGTACCGGAATGACGCGGCGGCTTATTATCGTGCGTGCGTCCGACCAAGCCATTAGCGGTTACGCCAATCCAAACATTCTGTTCCGGCAAAAGATCGCTGGCGGTCAACGCCTTTGCATTCTTTGCGCCGCCCTTCAAGTTGACGATCTGTGTGCGGCGCCGATCACCGAAGTCTTCTTTCACTTTCAACAACTCATCCGCTACCACGCCGCGCATTCGCTTCGGTGATTTCAACAAGTTGGCCAAATCTTTTATCAACGCGGTAATTTCTTTGTATTCGGTTTCGATCTTCTTGCGTTCGAGCGCGGCCAGTCGTCGCAGTTGAAGATCGAGGATGGCGTTGGCTTGAAGCTCTGTCAGCTTGTAACGTCTCATCAGTTTGGTCCGCGCCGCATCCACGTCCGAGGCGTTGCGGATGAGGTTGATGACTTCATCCAGATTCTTCAACGCCACCAAATATCCTTCGAGAATATGGGCGCGTCCTTTGGCTTTATTCAAATCGAATTCAGCGCGTCGCTTGATGACCGTGAGACGGTGTTCGAGATAAACGCGCAAAGCCTGTTTGAGAGTCAGCGTGCGCGGTTCGCCATCCACCAGCGCCAGCAGGTTGATGCCGAACGTGGTTTGCATCGGCGTGCGTTTGTAAAGATCGTTGAGCACGATGTTGACGTCGGCATTCTTGGTCAGCTCGATGACGATGCGCATGCCCTGACGGTCCGACTCGTCGCGCAGATCGGCCAGCCCATCGAGGTGACCTTCGCGCGCCAATTCCGCAATACGTTCGATCAGGCTGGCTTTGTTGACCGTGTATGGAAGTTCGGTAACGATGATGCGGCTCTTGCCGCGTTCCATTTCCTCGGTGTGGACTTTGGCTTGCACCGTCACGCGTCCGCGCCCGGACCCATAAGCGGCCTCGATGCCCTCTTCGCCTTTTTCTTCGATGATGACTCCGCCGGTCGGGAAATCGGGACCTTGCCCAACTCCCATCAATTGATCGACATCGATGTCATCGAGCTTTTCCCAACGATCCAACATATACACGAGCGCGTCGACAACCTCGCCCAGGTTGTGCGGCGGAATCGAAGTTGCCATACCGACCGCGATGCCGGTCGCGCCATTGACCAATAAATTTGGAATCGCGGAAGGAAGAACGCTCGGCTCTTGTAATGTGTCGTCAAAGTTGGCGATGAAGTCGACAGTGTTTTTGGTGAGGTCAGCGAGCAAATCCATGGCGGGCGCGGCAAGGCGCGCTTCGGTATAACGCATCGCGGCGGGCGGATCGCCATCCACCGAACCAAAGTTGCCTTGACCATCCACGAGCATGGTGCGCATCGAAAAATCCTGCGCCATGCGTGCCATGGCTTCGTACACCGCCGCGTCGCCGTGTGGATGATATTTGCCGAGCACTTCGCCGACAATACGAGCTGACTTCTTATAAGAAGAATCAGCGCGGATGCCCATATCGTACATGGCATATAGAATGCGGCGCTGAACCGGTTTGAGTCCGTCACGTGCATCGGGCAGGGCGCGCGCCACGATCACCGACATGGCGTAATCGAGATACGCCTGTTGCATTTCGCTGTCAATATCTATTTTGCGTACAAGACCAAGTTCCATAAAAACTCCAAAGCCCCACCCGACCTCCGGTCACCATCCCCAAATTCTTTGAATTTGGGGATGGACAGGGATGGGCTGGTGAAAGTATGTTCTATTTTGGGGTAATCTTAAGGGGAAAGACGCGCGGCGTCAAGGAGTTTGGCGTACCATCGCTTCGACTTCGTGCTTCGACACAGCTTCGCCGTCAGCACTTCGCTCAGCGCGATGAATTCAAAGTTTTGGTTGTTGCTTGTGCCACTCCGTTGCTTGTTGATAAACATGTGTCACTTGCAACAACAAATCTTCGCGGAAATACGATCCGAGCAATTGCATTCCAACCGGCAGATTGTTCTTATCGAAACCAACGTTGAACGAAATTCCCGGCACGCCCGCCAAATTGGCAGGCAGCGTGAAGATATCCTCCAAATACATGGAAAGCGGATCATTCACATGTTCACCAATCTTAAACGCCGTGGTGGGTGCAGTTGGCGCAGCAATCACATCCACATCCTTGAAGGCGTTTTCAAAATCGCGTTTGATGAGCGTGCGGACTTTTTGCGCCTGTCCGTAATACGCATCGTAATATCCGGCCGATAACGCGTACGTGCCGATCATGATTCGGCGC
>JBJKOR010000311.1:0-4987 GCA_046707185.1 Anaerolineales bacterium
GCAATATGGTGGACGCAAATGGCACTGATTTAAACTCTTTAAAACACCCATTAAACACACACAAAGACAACACTCAAGATAACACCTCCACCACCCAACACGCCTGCGGCGAAAATGCGGCGGAGGCGGTGGGGACTGTTCCTGATTTTTGGGAATTGGAAACCCTACTTCAGCAGAATGACGTGCACCCCAAAGTGCAGAAGGAACTGCTTGAAGTCGAAGCTTCTGTGCATGCTTTCGTCTCGTGGGTGCTGTATGTTGCCAGCCCGCAGAGCGGCAATCTTTCCGATCCATTGGGATATGCCATCAGCAGGCTGCGCGAACATCCTTTGCGCGAGGCGCGCGGGATCTTCCAGCAACTGGCCGATCTGTCGCCCGCAGAACTCCGGATGTTGATCGACTCAACCGCAACACGCCCATACCAACTCCCCAAACATATCAATCATCCTCTCGCACCGGCCTGGAAAAAGGCGATGGGTTCCAATAACCCTCGTCTGACGGCTGTGCGCATGATCCTCTTCGGTGAAGGAGCTAACTCATAACATGCAACTGCAATTCCTGGTCACTTCCGAACAACGCGCCTTCGGCGCGATGTTCATGCAGAACCTGAATCAAAACGTCCTGGCGTTTATCTACCCCGCAGACGAAGCGCGCACCTTTCACACATTCTTCTGTCCGCCCATCCGCATCGTTGCCCTGAGCGCGGAGGGACAGGTGCTATTCGATGAAGTCGTTTCCCAATGGAGGTTTGTAAAATTGCCCGCCTGTCGTTATGTGATCGAGACCGGACCAAAAGTGGATTATCGCTCTTACGTGAACACCATCGTTTCCATCTCACCCGACCTGCCTCAACTGGGCGCGATGGAGGCCGGCTCACGAATCGATGGTTTGTTGTTCGCGTTACTGGCGGAAGCCGTGGCGGACATCCGCCGCATCCGCGAGGCGCATTCTGGTGAAGTCAGACCTGAAATCCAGCGCAGAAAATTCGAGGCGTGGGAGCGTGGGCAGATCGTGAGTTCAGCCGGCTTTCTCCTGGATTTCTCGCGCGCCTGGAACCTGCCTCACGGGGCAGTGAAACTTTCCTATTCCGTGTTGCAAGCCGAGGAGCCTTATCTCGACGAATTGGTCGCTGCCTCTGTTGCCGGCATTCCCTGGCGGCACGAATTTCCGAATCACTGCATACGCTGCGGCAAGCCGGGTTCGTGGCGCCCGATCCTGAATCCCGCTCCGGAGGCCCCTGTTGAAATTGCCTGGCGTTACCAGCGACCGGAGAACGCCGTCCCGATCTGCCATCATTGCACCGAAACACTTGACCTCTTGAGAAACGAATCCATGCAGATCGATCTGGCCTGGGGTTTATGGGGTCCGCGCTTCGAAGCCTTCTGGCAATGGCATCGAGCAGTGAAAAACAATCGCTTGCTCGAATGGGACCAATATGCCTTTCCGTTATGGCCGCCTGAATTTGGAGGACCGACTTGGGAATCAGGCAGTGGCGCTTTGAAACACGCCGAACCTCGTCCGCCTCACGGAATTGTTCGCAATGAACAACACATGGATGCATTACGCCGCGCACTGTTCAGCAAGAAGTTCCGCGGGCGACAGCCGGGCGAAGCCCCTTTGCAGAAACTACTAAACTTCCGGCTCGAACTTCACGAAGGAGAACCCTCATGACATTCTTTGCTTTCCTCGGCGCGCTCAGCCTGAGTTTGTTGGCTTTTGAATTGCTGTCCGTCTTCCAAACTGCATTCAGTACTTTCGGCAGTAACCGACTGATGAATATCCAACCATCCGACTCAGCCAAACGACGTTCAACATGGGAGGCGCTACTCGTTGCCATTTTGCCCGGTCGTTTCGATCCGACTCAGGCGAAGAACACGGCCGATGTGATCGGCCTGTTGCGACGCGCCGGCTATCCCTACGATACGCCGGGCGAGTTCTATGCGGTTGCAATCCGCGATTTTTCCCTGTTTCTTGCTGTGGGAGGACTGCTGGCAGGCGCACTGGCTGCAATGAATCTGATTATCGTTGCGCCTGTCATTGCTCTGATCTTTATCTTCCTTGGATTGCGCCGGCCTTACGCGCGTATCAAGACGCTCGCGAAGAAACGCGCCGAGTCTTTGCGCAACAACATGCTGATCGGGTTATCCGTATTGGGTTCGCTGTTATCTTCGGGCGTCGGCGTGCAGGAAGCATTGCGGCGCGCATCAACGGTGGGTGGACCATTCTGTAATCTATTGGGTCTGCTGGTGGCGCGCATGGAAGTGGAGGATTTTTCCAAAGCGATTGAAGTCACACGCGCACATCTTCCCGACCCCGCGGATGTGGAAGCGAACCTCTTCCTACGCGACATCTACGATTTCTTCGCCAACAATCGTCCGGTGTTGTCCAGCGTGCAAGGCCTGCAAGAGTCCGTCCATCGCTCGGTGGTGGAAGCGACCGAAGCACGCGCGGCATTGGTGCGCCAGCGCGCCGGCTTGTTCGGTGTGATGGCAGTACTGGGTTTGGTGCTGGCGATCCTGGCACCATTTATGGGATCTGGTTTGTTGTAACCCATGTCGCGGTCATACGGAAAGTCTGTTCTGCATCATCCCTCCTGGCGAGCCATCGCGTATTGGTCCTTCGCCTTGATTGCAGCCATGGGAACTTTTTTCCTTGTACGCCGCATGACGGCTTGCTGGCAACTGACCACACTCCCTGGCCTGCCTCCCTCTTGTTGTGCCATAGAGCTTTCCAATTCATCCGGCTTGCCTAATCCATACGAGACAAAAATGCCAGATGAATCTGTTCTTTCGGAAGTTTCAGCGCCAGAGATGGAGATTCCCCAGTGGCATGGCGCCAGCCGCATCAACATCGCCTTCTTTGGGTTGCGCGGCGGCGATATTGCAGGAGAAGACTGCCCCGCTTACACGGATACCATCATCTTGTTGACCGTTGACCCGGTTACGAAAACAGCCGGCATGTTGTCCATCCCGCGCGATATGTGGGTCAATATTCCGGGGTACGGTTATAGCCGCATCAACACTGCTTGGACCATCGGAGAGGCCGCCAAATTGCCGGGAGGCGGACCGGGTCTCGCGATGGAGACCGTTTCCCAATTCATCGGTGTTCCAGTGAATTACTATATCCAGGTGGATTTTGGGACATTTGTGTCGTTCATCAACATGATCGGCGGTATTGACGTGTACGTCGAAGAACGCATGGTGCTCGATCCCACTGGTTCCGGGCAGGATCATTTCGTACTGAAACCTGGCGACTATCGTCACCTGACCGGCAAGCGTGCCTTAGCTTACGCGCGTTGCCGCGACGAATCCCAGGGATGCAGCGGCGGCGATTTCGGTCGGGCGAAACGCCAACAGCAGGTCATTCTGGCGATCCGCGACAAGGTGCTCGACCCTGCGTATTTTCCAAAAGTCATCGCGCAGGCTCCGCAAATCTATTCGGGGTTTTCGTCTGGCGTTCACACTAATATGTCCTTTGAAGACGCCCTGAAACTGGTGGGGCTGGCAAAGGACATTCCGCCTACAATTATCAAGCAGGGTGTGATCGATTCCAATATGGCGATCCCGGCCAACACAACCCTCAACGGAGTTCCCGCCAGCGTCCTGCGCCCCGTTCCTGATTTGATTCGCATTCTGCGGGATGAGATTTTTGTTCCGGGTGGACCAGTAAGCCCATTGGCGCAAGGCGATCTGAGGACATTGATGCAGGCGGATGGAGCGAAGGTCAGGATCATCAACAACACATACACCGCCGGCCTGGAGCAACGCACCGCCAGATTCCTGACGGCTCAGGGAATGCAGGTTGTAGAATTTGGCACTCCCACCAGCGCGGCAAGCGAAACCAAATTGATTCTGTATTCCTCCAAGCTGTATGCCCTGCGATATTTAGCAGAACTCTTCGGGGTGGGAAGTCCGCAGATTGTCCTCCAGCCCGACTCAACCTCGAATGTGGATATTGAGATTCGCATTGGAGAGGATTGGATCAGCAGGTTGCCTACCGGGTATTAGTAGAAAGCAATCACCGCGATCATCCGACCATTCCTCTTCCCATTAGGGATGGGTTGGGATAGGTACTCTCTCCCTCCATTCTTCCACGGCTGTTTAGATTGCTCATCTTCGCCGTATAATACGGTTAAGCGTATAATGCACTCAACGTTATGGATTATGCTTGGGACAGTTCTATGCAAAAGAGAAAAAGAATTTTCATAAGCTACAAGCGAAACATAGAACCTGATGAGCCAATTGCTCTCGAGATATTCAAGCAATTGAGCAAGGATCACGATGTATTTATTGATCAAACCATGCTTGTCGGAACAAGGTGGGCAAAGGAAATCGAAAAACAATTAAAGAAATCTGACTACCTCATTTCCTTTCTGTCTTCAAATTCTGTAAAGAGTGAAATGGTGTTAGCCGAAATTGAAACCGCTCACAGGCTTAATAAACAGCTCGGAAGACCTGTGATTTTGCCTGTTCGGCTCAATTACATTGATCAACTTGTGTATCCATTGAGTGCCTATTTGAATTCCATTAATTATGCACTTTGGGAGAAAGAAAATGATACGCCAGATTTAATTGAACAATTAAATCTGGCGATTCAAGGTCAAAAACTATCATCTGCAAAGGTAATTAGGGCGCAAAAAAGGAAAAAGGTAAAGCAGATTGTTGAGCCATCACCATCGGCTACGCCGATAATAGATTCGCCAGATGGCACGATGAGCCCACATTCTAAAATATATATTGAAAGGGAGAGCGATCATCTTGCTTTAGAAGCAATCAAAGGACAGGGTATAACTATTACCATCAAAGGGTCTCGCCAGATGGGGAAGAGTTCACTTTTAAATTATGGCACGGTTCAGTTGTGAGTAAACGCTCCTTTACACATTAGAGACAGGTAGCCACTGAACGGATAAGATTAAGTTGTTGTACAAAACTTATCAGACAAGAGGCTACCTGCGATGACAGTTTATACGATTTCAGCACTTTCTACC
>JBJKOR010000312.1:0-1966 GCA_046707185.1 Anaerolineales bacterium
AATGGCGAGAGCTACTGTGATCGCCCAATTCTTGATGGTTAACCCTTTTGCATCCATATCTTCATAGGCGGTCTGTAGCATGATGTATTCATCTTTCAACAAATCCGCTCGTTTTTCTTCGTTCATCTCGGTTTTCTCCTCTTGAGATTTTTATTATTGAGCGCCTCGCACATTTGGTGGACGGTATCAGCCCCTCCCCAGCCCTCCCCAAAGACGACAAGCCAGCAGTTGAATGCGCATTAAAGGTTTTCGTTGTCGTATTTGGGTGGGTGTCCGCCGAAGGCTCGCTGTACTTTGCGAGCGGGCCGGGTGGGGCAACTTCCGCAACGCGCTGACCTTCCCAATCTCAGACCTGACAGGTTTCATCATGACGCGCGCCAAATGTAACCCATGCGCGGATATGAGACTCTGAACGCAAGACTGCCACGAAAACCTGTCAGGTCTTTTCATAACTTTCCCTTGAATGCCTCATCCAGCACGGCCGGCATCAACGCTCGCAGTTATTCGGTCTGTTCTTTGTTGATGGCGGGTGCTTGCTTTTTCATGGGTTGCTTCTTGGCCATAACGATCCTTCAATTCCCAAGACTCTTTGAAAAGACGCTGTTTTCTTAAGGATAAATCCAAATCTGTTCATGCACAAGAGTCAAACCATCCCAACCCATGGCTTTACCAAAGTCGCGAAAAGGGCATGGTGAGGAGTAAAAAGGCATCGGAAAGATGACCGGCGAAATAGCGTCGGGCTTGAGCAGCATTTTGGAATTTTGCTTGTCGGATGAGAGCGATCGCCAAATTATTAATCGAAGTCATAACCTTTCCCATATTGCCGGTGGTCATGCGAGTGGCATCTTCCTTGAAGGTGACATCGCGGCGACCATGCAAGCCAGTTTCGATACCCCAGTGAGCACGACGCACATTCAGAATGCGTAAAGGTGTGGAATGGGTTCGCTTCAAGCTGGTGATTCCGAATTCGGTTTCGCAAGAGGTGTGGTAACAACGACCCGAGCGAAACCACTGGAAGGATCGCTCCAGTCGATACACCTGAGAAAGGCCTGGCCAGGTGGAATAGGCATTCAACATTTCGCTGGTGGTGATCGTTCGGGTCTCCAGACGGCCGTGACCTTTGTTAGTTTTTTGAGCCGTGAGGAAATCGGTTGGAATTTTTCCGAAACCCGGTTTGGGGTATTCCGGAGCAAAGAGTTCCTGAATGCTTTGGTATAAGGCGGGTTGATTTTCCTTGACCGGAAACACGTAGTCTCCGCCCTGCTCCAGAATGACGGATGAGAGCCTGCGTTGCGTGTGCATCGCATCGGCGGTGACGATTTTTCCCTTGATTTTCACATTTTCCAAGGCTTTCGGAGCTTTCGTGATCTCATTTTCCTTCCGCCCCACTTCCACCTGCGACATCACTTTGGCATGTTCCGTGTCATAGACACTCAACAGATATTCCGAATCGTCATCGTCTTTTTTTCGCATTCCACGGGGCGCTTTGCCGTCCAGCGCATACACCTCCCCATGGTCTCCAGCTTGGTTGTATTCGCCCACCAGTCGTGCGATTTCTTCTTGATACACCACATGAGCCAGGGTTCGCCGGTAGGTATTATAGTGCGGCAACCGAGGTTTCGGTAATTGTAAGAATTTCAAGAGTTGTTCCTGATGGTTCTTAGCCCAATCGGCTATTTCCATCGGCCGATCCGCTCCACACAATTTCGCCATCACCACCACGCTCAAGATGGTTTCCAATCGATAGCGCTTTCCTCTGGCCTTACGTACATCTGTTAATTGACACAATCGACTATAAACACTCCCCAATTCATATTCCACCCCTTCGGCATTTAGCTCATAACTCAGCTTGAACGTGCTAGAATTCATGGCGGATCCTCCTCAGTTTTTTGCTTGCTTCCACTTGCAATTGTACTGAGAAGGATCTACTTTTTCTATTCTGTCAAGCTACTTTGGTAAAGCCATG
>JBJKOR010000313.1:0-3477 GCA_046707185.1 Anaerolineales bacterium
TACTCGACCTTCGGCTTCCCCTTCGAGTTCGGGACGCTGGCGGTTGAGTAGCCGTGTCTTTCGGCGTACCGAAACCCAGCGTCACTCCGCTCAGGGAGATGAAGAACTTGTTCCCGCGCGAGATAAATTCCCAGCATCGAAAGCCCGGCGGCGAGCATGTCGGTGCGGGCGATGTCGATCCATTGACCGGTAAGCAAAAAGGTCGAAGCAAAAACTCCCATGCCAAGCAACGCCGCGAACTTGCCATTTGTCTTTTCTTTGACCATCAGATAAATCAGCGCTGCGCATAATGCCGATGATAAAAACGAAACAAGCCGTAACGCGCCAAAGCCGAGACCAATAATTTTCGCGATCAACGCAGATACATAAAAGAACATCGGCGGATAAATGAGCGGGACGAAATCAATCGAAGGCGAAATATACAAGGCTTTGCCCGCCAGGATACGGCTCACTTGAACGAGTCCCGCACCTTCCATCCATTCGAGTTGATACGGGTAGAACAGGCGCGAGAAGACGATGAACAAATCCGCACCGATCATAACGAGAGAAAATAAAACGACCAAAGCCCTGAAACTTTTCTCTGTTCGTTCTATTATCGGCGCGTCTCTGTTGAACATTGCGGCAATCAATAAATATTTTATTTCTTGCGGTTGGATGCAAACGCAACCAGGGATGTTATTCCTGTCAACAGCAAACCAACTACCGCAACGATCAAGCACTCCAAGATCGAAAGGAAGCCCATGAACATGCTTGCCATTTCGGGCGTTGTCCATGTGACCAATACGCCGTTGATCGCATAACTCAACAATATCGGCAGCGACAACAGATTCAAAATCATGAACACCAACGCCAGTGTATTCTCTGCGCCTTCACGCGGTGTGGACTTGAACCATTTAAAAATAAACGACAAAACCAACCACGCAATGATCAGTGAAACGGGGCCGGTCCCAGCGGTAAATAGAATAATGTCCGCCGAACTCGCCACGGAACTCAGCGAGTAGGTTCTTCCTGCAATGACCGCATAATTAAGATTGAACAAAACGAGATAGAGGATCGCTCCGCCCAATAGCCACGCGACCTTTCGACTCCGCTTCCAGACCAGGATTGCGAGCGGAATCAGCGCAAGGAGGATCGCCAGCACGAAGCGCGGAAGCCGCTCAGCGTTGAGTCGATTTGCTTTGGCTGAATCCATGGCGCGCATTAAATCGGGGACCGATCCGCTATCCGGTTGGAAAGATGCGGAATATCCAATCGCTTTTTCATAAGCAGTCAGCAATTGAGACTTCTGCGCAACCAAGGCTTTGTTGATATTCGCTTGTTGATCGGCGCTGACGTTCAACATATCGGTGCGAACCACGCCTTCGCTATCGGCAGGGATGTTCAAGCCAAGCAAAGCGGCAGTGGTTGTGGCAGTATCGGTCATGTTGCTATCGGGGTAATGACCGGGCTTGATTCCAGAACCAGCCATGACGAGCGGCTCGACCAAAACAATCGGGTCTTGTCCGCCGTGACCGCCGCGGTCGATCTGGCCGTGATCGGAAGTCACGATAACGGTGTCCTTCGTAAGGTCGAGAGTGGAAACGATTTGTTTGAGCAAGCCATCGGCTCGATTCGCAGCCGCATCCCAATTCGGCGATTGTGGTCCGCCTTCGTGATGTCCGGCGTAATCCACCTGATCGATGTGGATCACAACGAATTGATCTTGATCGGCTTT
Source organism: Anaerolineales bacterium (assembly GCA_046707185.1). Classification (GTDB taxonomy): domain Bacteria; phylum Chloroflexota; class Anaerolineae; order Anaerolineales; family Villigracilaceae; genus Fen-1038. The sequence goes on from JBJKOR010000313.1 coordinate 1,715, forward strand.
GAGCCATGGCAGCGCCGCGTTGACCACATCCACATCGGCAGCTTTGTCTTCGCCCGCCGTGTAGAATGAATCATTGACGGCATCTTGCGGGACGAGTTTTTGCCACCAGTTGAAACCGGAGACGGCTGTTTTGAGTCCGGCACGCTGCGCAGCGCTGAAAAGATTATCTTGCGTCCAGGTTGGAATATCGGGATAATCGAGATTCATGGCGGGCGCGTCGCTCAGATCAGGCCAGGCACCGATCATCAACACCGACCAGCCCGGTTCGGAATAAGACGGCGTGCGGCTGTGGACGGTCGTCCATGCACCTTGTGAACGCAATTGATTCAGGAACGGCATCACATTCGTTTTATGCGATGTATCGTCACGCAAGGCATCAATCAAAACAAAGACGACACGCTGCGTAAGCGGTTGACCAAGCGCGGCTCCCGGCGCAGGGGGATTATCTTTCAAAGGCGAACGAAAGGCATATAACGAATCCATCATAGTAGTCGCCCAAAAATATGCGCCTGCTGCAACGAGGAGACATCCGAGGATGCCGACGATGATCCAACGATTAGATTTCATGCTATTTATTCTCCTCAAACCACAAAGGTGGTTGATTATTATGAAAAAAGCAACCGCAAACTACTTCGAGCCAAATTCTCCTTCGGTCAAGTATGCAGCTCGTTGCTCAAATAGACTTAATTGTTGAACGCCATTTTCGTTTGTTGAAAATTTTCTTGGCACTAAACTATCGGCCTTCAATCCGTCGAGGTGGTTGATAGTTTCTTGTACTTGTAACAGGTATTTGGCCTTCTCTTCACGGATTTCTTTTCCGTTAAATCGTAAAACATGCCAGCCGCGCTTTTCTAAATCATTATTGCGTTTGTTGTCACCTTGAATTCGATGGCGTTGTGCGTGCCATGTATCACCATCTGCTTCTACATCAACTTTGCCGTTGTTGCAAAAAATCGCAAAATCTAATTGATAGAAACGTCTACCAATCGGCTCTTTCCACTGTCGCTCTGCAAATATTTCCGCCGATTTGAATGCTTGCCAAATATCATCTTCCAACGGGCTTTCATCGAACAGATCATTTAGCTGTTCTGCACGAATAAACTTATGCCATTTTGTTGAAATAAAAACAACGGATCTTGGAATGCGACTCGGAATGGGGCGCGGAAGCGATTCCAACTTTTCGATAAAAATTTGATAATAGATCTTTTCAGATTTACTACTTTCCAATAGGTTAGGAAACAAATTCTTGTAGGGGGTCTTAGTTATTTCTTTGACATGCCCAAAATAACGGATGCGGAATGCATCCTCTCCAAATGCACTTGGTTGATAAAAAGCAATGTATTCAGGAGGCCAACGCTTTGGAACATGCTCAATTGGAATATGATACCAATTCTTTGCTTGTAGGTTGTGGAAATGAGACTTTTCCTTGAGCAATGCGACCAAAACTTCGCTATCGTTTCTAACCATGAAGACCTTATCCTAATGAAGTTAGAAATGTTCCAAGCATCTCTTTGCCAACGTCGCGGCGACATCCATACGATATTCAGCAGAACCCCATTCATCGTTGGCTGCGTGGAATGCATTGCGCGCCGCGACTTGCGCTGAGCGGAGGACGAAGTCCGCAGTCGAAGCATCCACGCCTTCGGATTCAGTACCATCCATGGCAAGCATTGGCACTTTGCCATACCCGCCAACAGCCAACCGCGTCCGACCGGAATTCCATTGAGTCAATGCAACGCAGACGATAGGTTTGTCCGCCGGCG
>JBJKOR010000314.1:0-2559 GCA_046707185.1 Anaerolineales bacterium
GGTGCACCCGAGTGGAAAACCAATCTCAGTGTTTTATTTCCTGCCGCGTTTGACGGCATTATCACCGGTTTCCTGCTGGCGATTGCCCGCGCTACTGGCGAGACCGCTCCGTTACTATTCACCGCTCTAGGCAATGAGCGGTTCAATGTTGCCACAATTATCCAGGGCGGTATACAAGCTCACCAGAGCATATTTGACGTAATCGGGCGCATTATCAACCAACCCATTGACTCCCTGCCTCTCACACTCTGGACCTATGCCTTGCAGCCTTATCAGGAGCGGATCGATCAATCTTGGGGTGTGGCATTGGTGTTAATGGCTCTCGTACTTTTGATCGAAATCTTTGCCCGCCTTTGGATCGAAGCGCGCAAACGAGCACTTCAAGGATAAGTCATGGAAACTAGTATCGCTATTTCAAACAATGTAGTGCAAGGCGTCGTATCAACCATAAAGGTAGAGATGAAGAATCTCTCTGTCTTCTATGGAAAGTTCCGCGCCCTGGCTGAAATCAATATCGCCATCCAAGCCAATAAAATTACAGCCATCATTGGACCTTCGGGATGCGGCAAATCCACCTTGCTGCGATCCTTCAATCGGATGAATGACCTGACGCCAATTTCGCGCACGGAAGGAGAAATCTTTTTGGATGGCGAGAATATCAATACAACCGGCGTGGATGTGGTAGATGTGCGCCGCCGCATCGGGATGGTTTTTCAGCGTCCCAATCCGTTTCCGAAGAGCATCTACGATAACGTGGCCTTCGGTCCGCGCTTATATGGAATTCGACGTAAAAGCGATTTAGATGAGATTGTGGAAAAATCTTTGCGGCAGTCCGCGCTCTGGGACGAAGTCAAAGACAAACTTCGTCAAAGTGGATTCTCACTTTCCGGCGGACAGCAGCAGCGTCTGTGCATCGCCCGCGCGTTAGCCGTCGAACCGGAAGTCGTTTTGATGGATGAACCCGCTTCCGCCCTCGACCCGATCTCGACTCTCCGCATCGAGGAGTTGATGCACGACCTTGTCAAGGAGTACACCATCATTATCGTAACGCATAACATGCAGCAGGCCGCGCGTGTTTCCGATTTCACCGCCATGATGATGATCGACGACCACCGTTCTGGACACATGATCGAGTTCGACGAGACCAATGTGATCTTCACCAACCCGAAAGACAAACGCACTGAAGATTACGTCACCGGACGATTTGGATAGGAATATAATCATTTTATAGAGGAGCCGAGGAAACCATGTTGCGCAAGACTTTTGAAACTGAGATCAAAGAAGTAAAGGATGAAGCGCTGATTCTGGGCAGTATGGTCGAGGAGTCGCTTCTAAGGTCCGTGGAGGCATTGAAGAAACGCGACCTGAAGGATGCGCAGAAGATCCTGGAGGGCGACCGCCTCATCAACAAGAAGCGCTTCGAGATCGAAAACCAGTTGATGATCCTGATTGCCACGCAGCAGCCGATGGCGCATGACCTGCGTTTGCTGGCGTCGACGCTCGAGGTTGTTTCCGAGTTGGAACGCATGGGTGATTATGCCAAAGGCATTGCCAATATCAATATCCGCATGGGCAACGAGGAATTGCTCAAACCGTTGATCGATATTCCGCGCATGGCAGAAAAGGGCGCGGATATGCTCCATCGCTCGCTGACCGCCTTCGTCGATGAGGACATCGAAACCGCGCGCAAGATTCCGGTGGAAGACGATATCGTGGACGCCCTCTACAACCAAATCTACCGCGAGCTGATGACATTCGTCATCGCCGATCCCAAAAATATCGAGCGTGCCAACTGGCTGTTGTGGGCGGCGCATAATCTCGAACGCTTCGCCGACCGTGTGACCAACATCTGCGAACGAACCGTCTTCGTTGTGACCGGCGAATTGACGGAAATCAGCGATACAGACAGCGAATTCTGGCATCCGCATAAAAAGGAATAAAAGACGGAATGCAAATCTTCGCGAAGTATATTGCGTGCCTGATTTTGCTTCGAAGTCTGAAGACTTCTGACTCCCTCTTTGCCCAATGAATAAAAAAGTATTGTTTCTGTGCACCGGAAATTCCTGCCGCTCGCAAATGGCCGAAGCGATTGTCAATGCCCGTTACTCGAAGGAATGGCGGGCATTCTCGGCGGGCACACGGCCAACTGGTTTTGTTCATCCGATGGCGATTGAAGTATTGCGCGAAATTGGAATTGAACATCACGGTGAATCGAAAAGCGTGGATTTATTTCGCAATGAAGATTTCGATTTGGTGATCACCGTTTGCGATGATGCCAATGAAGAATGTCCCGTGTGGCTGGGAAAAGGAAAACGCGTCCACGAGGGGTTTCGCGATCCAGCCAAGGCGCAGGGAACGGATGAGGAACGGCTGGCCGTTTTCCGTCAAGTACGAGACGAGATGGCAAAAAAAATTGCCAAACTCTTAAAATAAAAATGGCGAAAGAAACATAGACTTTCGCCACTTCCTGTGGGGCGGGGAAGAATCGGACTTCCCTGCGCTTACTCCCAAACATCAAAGGCAAATAACATTTTGATGCATACGTATCTTTTGTAGATG
>JBJKOR010000315.1:0-3346 GCA_046707185.1 Anaerolineales bacterium
GAGGTCGCCACGATTCATTTCAGCAAAGGTGCGGCGAAATCGAGTCGACTCGACGCCGCCGCGATCCGCAAGCGCGCCGCGACCAAAGGTGATGGCATCGTCGAAGTGAAACCCGGCGAGGAAGTGATAAGCGTCAGCGCGGGTTGGATGGTAGAGAAGTTTGTGACATCATCCCTGAAAAAGAAGAAGAATGCGGTTGTAAAAGAGGCAAAGCCTACGAAGAAAAGAGCCGCGGGAAAGAAGGCAACGGCTAAAAAGGCAACGAAGCCTGCAAAGAAGACATCGTCCTCGAAGAGGAAAAAGAAATAGGTTTGCTTATTTATCCTTTAAATCAAGAGTTCGACGATTTACCCCGTTTTCATCGTCGAACTCGCCAGGAAGGAAGGAGTATAAGAAAACCGTTACCGCGTCGTGGGGGGTACGGGTTTTTGTGAGAAGAGTTTTTGGATCGAAACTACCATCACGGTGATGATGGTGACCAGCATCAAGTTTCCAGTGATTCCGAATAGTCCGCCAATCAGGTTGAAGCCGCCGCGCAAGCCGCGCTCGCCGCCAAATTCATGGAAGCCTGATCCGAGTGCCGCGGCACTGGAGGGTTGAAACAGATAATAGATTCCAAATCCAAGCGCGATGGCAATCAAGGTGACAACGAGAAATCTGAAAATGTTTTTGAACATCATGTGCCTCGATTCTTTATAGTGAGAGGTCTTTCATCGGCATTGGCAAGGCTTGAGGTTGGGATTGGGTCTGCGGGAGGTGTTTGATCGGAGTCAGGATCAGACGGTTGAATGTGTTCTTCACCCATGACCAATGCAAGGCAAAGTGCAAAGCCACCAGCAACAACGTCAGGTTGGATGACGCGTTATGGATTTCGAGCCAGCTCCGGCTGGAGAAGGTTGCGAATCCAAAGGTCGGCATGACGACTCTGGAAATGACCAACCCGCTCGTGATGACCGCTGTGAACGCTACAAAGAGCAATGCGTCCAACAGATAGTTCAAGCGCGAGACGTGGAACAGGTTGCTGAAAAACTTCTTGGTCACGCCCACAGCCCAATCCCAGTGCAGGACAACGTGCAAAACCAGAGTCGCGGTTGCCGCCAAAGTGAACCATTCGTGAATGGCGATGCCGGTCAGGCGCGGTTGAAGCGCCGCTAGAAAACCTGCAAAGATGAATGCGTCGAGCAAAAAATTTGTTTTCAATGATTTCATTTGTATTCTCCAATGACTTACTTTGATACGCTCATTGTATATTTCATGCGTGACAGCCAGATGACAAAGTTGTGCGGAGAATATAAAGGCTGATTTCTTTTGTCATTAAAACGAAAGTTCGACGATTTACCCGCCTTGATCGTCGAACTTGTTGAGGAGGAGAAGAGAAACGCTGTTGTTGCTCTTACACGTCTATTGTAGGACGGTCACGTGAACCGCAGATGACAGAAAATTTAGAGAATGATGAGACGGACTCTTTCCCTTGTGATGGATTGCATGGGTTTTCAAGGATTTACCGGGAATTTTTCCGCGCCGATCCATGAGACCAGAAGCTGGGTTCTCAATTATCCAAGCTTAAGTTTGAATCTCAGTTTGCTTGACATCCATTTATGCCTAAAGTAGAATACCTTGCACTTTGAAATCGGGCCTGTAGCGCAGTTGGGAGCGCGCCTCAATCGCACTGAGGAGGCCAGGGGTTCGAATCCCCTCAGGTCCACTGTTCAGTGACCAGTGTTCAGTTACCAGTAATCCCGTCACTGAAACAGGAAACTGATTTACCGAACACTGACAACTGATTACTGAAATCCGGGCCCATAGCGCAGTTGGGAGCGCGTCTCAATGGCATTGAGAAGGCCGGGGGTTCGAATCCCCCTGGGTCCACTGGCATGTGGCAATTAGCCGTTGGCAATTATCAAGCTAATCGCCAACGGCTAAAAGCTAATAGCGAAAAGTTAAAACAGGAGTAGTAAGTCATCCCGTCAGCGAGAAGGGAAAGCGAGGTGGAAGCCCTTCACAGGCATCGAATGGGAATGCCAAATAAAGACTGAACTCGCCTGCTTTCTCGCAAGAGAGACTGCGCTGATGAATCAAGTAGTCAGCGACGGGAAAGCCCGTTATAGCAAACGAGTGGTCTTATAAGTCCAACATGTCTAATAAGTCAAACAGGTCTGACCTGTGAGACTTCTAAGACTTGTGAGACTTTTTAGACAATTCGGGGTGGTACCGCGGAGCGCCAAGCGTCCTTCGTCCCTGATGTGGATGAAGGAAATTTTTGTTTTATAGGCAATGTTTTATTATCCATGGTCTACAGACAATAAAAGAAAGGAGTCGCTAATGAACATAAAAATAAATTCCAGAATTGAGGCGATGTTCTGCCTTCTCGAACAGGATGTCAATGCCGCGCGCCTCCTTGAAGAACAAATTTCTAAGAGCTGATTATGCCATCGAGCAAACACTTGAAACGTGATACTTGATACCTATACAAATGAGGAACAAATGGCCATTGCAAAAAAGAAAACAACAACCAAGAAAAAAACTTCTGTAAAGAAAACCGCGCCGAAGAAAATCGTAAAGGCGACGAAGAAAGCTGTTAAGAAAGTTACGGCAAAGAAGGTCACGCCAGTTAAGAAGACATCTGCGAAAAAAGTTGTTAAAGGTTCAGTCAAGGCTGTGACTGTAAAGAAAACTGCGCCAAAAGCTAAAGTTGTGAAAACCGTCGCGGCGGTTGCAAAAAATATTTACAGCCCACAGACCATCGAAAAGAAATGGCAGGCCCAATGGGAAAAGAATAAGCTGTATCGTTCAGCGATCGATCACAGCAGGCCAAAGCATTATGCCCTCACAATGCTGCCGTATCCAAGCGGAGATTTGCACATCGGCCACTGGTATGCGATGACGCCCTCGGATGCGCGCGCCCGCTTCAAACGAATGAACGGTTACAACGTGTTGTTCCCGATGGGCTTCGATGCGTTTGGTTTGCCTGCGGAAAACGCGGCCATCAAAGATGGTGTCCATCCGATGAAGCGCACCTTCCAGAACATCGAGCGGATGCGCAAGCAAATGCGCTCCATGGGTACGATGTTCGATTGGGAACGCGAAGCAGTCTCCGCCGATCCCGAATACTACAAATGGACGGAATGGTTTTTCATTCAGTTGTACAAGATGGGCCTGGCCTATCGCAAGATGTCCGCAGTGGATTGGTGTCCGCATTGCAACACCACGCTGGCGCGTGAGCAGGTGTGGGGCGAAGACCGTCATTGCGAACGCTGCGGCACGCCGGTCATCAAAAAAGATTTGGAGCAGTGGTTTTTCCAGACCACCAAATACGCCGATGAATTGTTGAACTTTGATGATATCG
>JBJKOR010000316.1:0-1933 GCA_046707185.1 Anaerolineales bacterium
GGATACCGGAATTTATCGCTGCCCTACAAAATTGAATCTGATTCAACGATTCGGCTCCTGGTTGCACAAAAGTTACGCTAGGAAAAAATGTCAAAAAAATCTGCGTCCATCCGCGTTTTCCGCGTCCCGAAACCGAAGTGTAGGGTAATCAATTTCAGGCTCTGCTTTACAGTTATTTCTTTGGCTTTTGCTCCTGCGCCAGCGAAACCATACCCGATAAGCCGCCCAAGTTCATCGTGTCCACCGCCGACGAAGGCACAATCACCAATGCACCTTTTTCTTTGAGACCTTCAAAGAGCATGTTCATGGCGCGCAGATGCAATGCAGTCGGGTTGTCGGTATAAACTTTGGAAGCTTCGGCAAAGGAGCCCGCAATTTGCTGTTCTGATTCGCCCAAGATCACACGCGCCTGACGTTCGCGTTCGGCCTGCGCCTGGCGGGACATCGTGTCTTCCAATACCTGCGGGATGACCACATCGCGGATTTCGACGGATTGAACGGTCACACCCCAAGACGTGGTACGTTCATCAATGATCTTCTGCAGTTCGGCATCCATCTTTGCTCGTCCGACCAGAATATCTGCCAGCGTCATCTGCCCGATGATTTCCCGCAGGGCGGTCTGCGCTGCCCACGAAATGGCGGACTTGTAATCAGTCACTTCCAAAGCGGCCTTCTCCGCATCCCATACCACCCAAAACAGAACCGCATCCACATCCACCGGCACGGTATCTTTGGTCAGAGTCTTTTCCGCCGAGAATGGCGTGACCGTAACGCGATGGTCGATCCATGTCACAGCGGTATCGATGATTGGGACAATCCAAAAGAAGCCCGGACCCTTCAAACCATAGAACTTTCCGAGCCGCAGGATGATCGCCTTTTCCCATTGCGCGGCAACTTTCAGCGCAAACAAAAGGTAGGTCGCAATGAATATCCACACGATCACCCATGTCCCAATCCAGGCATCAGGCCAATATCCTTTGCCAAAGATTGGAGCAAGAATGGCAACGATCAGGAGCAAGGCAAATACAAAGCCTGCAACTGGGGGGATATGTTGATCGTCCTTCCCTTTATTCCTTTGAACGAGATTCTTGATAAGTTTGTTTTCCATGTCAGCGTTCTCCTTTTTGTTATTCATTTTCATTTTCGACTTCCTGTTCTTCGTTTCGACTGCTCCCTTCGGTCGCAACACTCGCTTTCCATGATTTCAACTGGTCGCGGACCATTTGATTTATTTCCGCATCCGAAAAATTCAACCGTTTCGCTTCACCGATGTATTGACGAGCCAGCGCTTCCAACGTTTCTTCTCGAAGCTTCTTCGCAACTTCCGGCGGTGGCTTTTCCAAAATGTACGTTCCACGTCCTTGCTGAGTTGAAATGATGCCTGCCTCATCCAATAGACGATAGGCTCTTGCCACCGTATTGAAGTTGACGCGCAACTCCGAAGCCAACGCACGCACAGTTGGTAATTGATCGTTAGGCTTCAATCGTCCGCCCGAAACCAATTGCTCGATCTGATTCATGATCTGAATGTAGATCGGCAAGCCGGAGCGGAAATCAAGATGAAGGGTGAGCAGTTTTTGATAAGGCATATCGTTTTAGAATTGAACTAATTGTATTATTGTACTAATTGTATCTCAACCCCATATTCTGTCAAGGGCAGGGATTGAAGTAAAAGTAAACATCTTTCTAACGCAGCATGGCTATTACAGCTTCGTCGGTCAGCGTGGTAGAATCGTCCCGCAAAAATAAAGGAGATCGAGATGGAACAACAGACTGGTACATTTGCTGTCAAAAAAGGTTTAGCCCAAATGTTAAAAGGCGGCGTCATCATGGATGTGGTCACGCCGGAACATGCCAAGATCGCGGAAGACGCCGGCGCGTGCGCAGTCATGGCGCTCGAGCGCGTCCCCGCTGATATTCGTGCGCAAGGCGG